>JAHFUH010000416.1 GCA_023265215.1 Acidobacteriota bacterium | reverse complement strand
AACGCCGGGTTGTAGCCTCAGTGTCACCTGTGGGCAACAGCCAGCGCAGAGCGGGTGGTATCAGGAAGCCTCAAGATGGGGGCAAGCCGATTACCAAGCTGCGTCCCGTAGGGCGCCGTGATACTAGCCCGGCACTTTAGTGCCGGGACTCGTCGAAAACCACAATCCTAGTCCCGTACGGGACGACTGAGTTGTTGGATACCTCGACACTTCAATCGTCCCTACGGGACTTCTTCTTCTCTCATCTTTCCTTTAATCCCGGCACTGAAGTGCCGGGCTATTTTCACAGCGTCCCTCCGGGACGCACATGCACCGGAATGGCAGAGCCTTTTCGCGCCGCCATAGGCGACGGTGCACTCTAAAACGAATTAAGCACTACCTGAAAATCTGCACGCGCTTATCGATTCCGACAAAGGAATACGGTGTCTACGGCAAGTGAGCGATGAGGCATGATGCAGCAGACCGCACCGGCGGGCGAACCTACGCGGCAATCTCTACGCCCGAAAGGCTACTCCTCCCACTTGTCCATCACTTCGCCTAATCCCAGGCCGCCGCCGCCCATGGCGCCATCCATAATGCTCATCTTCGCATCGAGCACTTTGATCGGCCCGAAGAATGTCAGCGGATCGTGGGGGCCGTCAAAGAACTGAACGGTGGCGGTGCCCTTTGTGTCCTTCGCCCCGGCTGAAGTTATTAAAGGGACACCAGTTCCCCGACCGGCTCTTTGGACATTACAGCCAAGACACACAAGCTCGCCTATGGCCGGAGTTGAAGGCGAAGCATTGGGAGTGCGCCTTACCAGAAAAATGGGGCCCATGTCCGGCCATTTCACGGCAGGGGTGGATTGGGATATCTTGTATTCAATCTTCATCAGCGGAATGCCGCGCTGGTCCTTCAGCTTGTTAGCCGTTATCGTCCAGCCGGTCGCGCTCTGAGTCCAGGTAATATCCGCCATTTTCTTTGGCCATCCATAGGGTTCGCGGCCGGCGAGAAGCCCCATATCGCTGTCGATATATTCAATCATGGTGGTATTGCCGGTCTTGCCTTTCCATTGGACCGGTGCATTGATCGCAATCTCGTGGACGTTATATCCCCCCTTCTCCACATCTCCGGTCCAACCAAGCAGCAGTACAAACAGATCCCCATCGCCACTCGGTTCCAGAGGCTGCATCAGCGCCCGTTTGATTGCCCCCTTCGGAGCCTGGCACAGGATTTGAATGGTCTTCAGGTCGCTAAAATGGTGCGGCAGCGGTGGATAGGGCGGTGAAAACACGGGAGAAGGAACAAAAGGTGCCCGCGCCGGCTTCGCGGTTTTATCCTGAGCAACGTTCATCAGCACAAAGACCGCAAGAACCACACATATAACAGCCACAGCAATGAATACCATCCTCCGTTTCATCATTCCGTCCTCCGTTCCTTTCACAGGTATAAGCAGTTACTCCAACGATCACACAAAGCGGTTTCGTCATTGGTGTATCCGCAGTTGGTTGAGATCCGCATCAGGGTGCGGTCCTTCGATAAATCAGAACAGCTATAACCGCTTTCGCGTTTGATATAATGCGCATTACATAAGCTATGGATCACTCCTGATGATTTTAATCCCGCTCAGCATATCGAAATTGAAGTGTTTCAGTGAAATATATCAGCGAGAAATATAATCTGTATGGACCTTTCCTGTCATCAGCAAAAATCTGAAGCAAGGAAGAAAGCTTCTCGCAAAAAACAGGCGCATCAATCCCGTGGAAATGGCCTCCCCTGCCTTAAAAGTCCGGGCTCCTTTTTCCTTAAGCCTCATGTGGATCTTCGCAGGATGCGCTATACTTTAAACATGTGCAGATTGGTTCTTATCTGGAATCCTTTAATTCAGCCATAAATATGGGAGGAAAGACATGAAAAGGATCCTAAGTGCGCTTTTAATCTCGTTCCTGGCCGGGACCAGTTTATGGGCACAGCAAAAGGAACGCGACAGGCTAAAGGAGTGCGGTGATGTGATGAAAGCGATTCTGAGCATCCCCGACGGCATCCCCGGAGACCTCATTGATAAGGCTGAATGTGTTTTGGTTTTCCCTTCGGTAAAGAAGTTTGCCATCGGCATTGGCGGCAGCTATGGGCGCGGCGCCCTGGTATGTCGCTCGGGCCAGAACAACACAGGCTCGTGGGGACCGCCTGCGATGTACGCGCTGGAGGGGGCGAATATTGGTTTCCAACTGGGAGCACAGGCAACTGACTTTGTATTGCTGGTGATGAATGACAAAGGGGCCAAATCAATCTTAAGCAGCAAAGTAAAGCTCGGGGCCGACGCCTCGGCAGCCGCAGGGCCGAAGGGGCGGACCACTTCCGCGCAAACCGACATAGTCATGAAAGCTGAGATTCTCAGCTATTCCCGATCCCGTGGTCTGTTTGCTGGAGTTTCGCTTGAAGGATCGACGCTCCGGTCCGACGGAGGCGCCAACAAGAATCTTTACGGCAAGGACCTGACCGCCACAAGCATCATAAGCCAGGGCGCCGTCAAAACGCCTGCAGCCGCCCAGGCCCTTATTGCCTTGCTCAATAAGAATTCGCCTAAAAACCGTTCCGAAGGCAAATAAACTAATTCCATCTGTTACCAATGAGCTCCTATGTAAGACGATATTGCATTGGTTTTAGGGTAGACGCGGCGTCTCGCCGCGTGCAACAGGCGATTTATGGAACTGAGCTACGTTGCGGGACGACGCGTCTACCTTGGAGCCTCAATTTCCCCTTCTTCTTTCAAAATAAAGCGCACCGAATCGTTCCGCCCGGAATGCTTTCGATTTCGAGGTGAACTGTTCCAAACGGTTTTCCATGTTGTGGCAGCGCGGCCAACCCTGGTCTTTATTCCGGCGCCCCGTTGGGCATGCCCTTAGCTTGACGCCCATGCCCGTTGAGGCACTGCCACCATCTTGGGAGCTTCCTCATATCACCCGCTCTGCGTGGGTGGATAATTGGCATCCAATACTTTGCAGTGGAACCTGTTTTGAGGCAGTATGGGTCTATCTGCTTGGACATTGCGAAAGGAAGAAGGAGCAATGATTGCAAACACCGTAGCCGCTGCAGCCCCGGAAATCAACATAGGGAGACTCCTGGATAATGCAAGGGTCGGCAAAGTCGCATTGACGGTAATCGCGCTATGTTTCTGCGTCATGCTCATGGATGGTTTCGATTACGGCATCATCTCGAATGCCGCACCGCTGATCATGAAAGAATGGCAGATTACCTCGGCTATGTTCGGTCCTGTTTTCTCAGTCGCAACTTTCGGTTGGATGATCGGCGCCATCTTCTTCGGTGCAATCTCCGACAGATATGGCAGGAAGAAAACGCTGATTACCGGTGCGATTACTTTCACAACGCTGACACTCTTCGTTTACTTCTCCCATACACTTGTGCATTTGCTGGCAATTCGCTTTCTCACAGGAATCGGTGTCGGCGGAGCAGTCCCTGTTGCGATGGTTCTGACCAGCGAATACTCACCGGGGACATCCAGGGCAAAATTTATCACGATAATGTTTTCGGGTTTCGTTGTCGGCATGACCCTGGGATCCTACGTAGCAGCGGCCGTGATGCCGGACCATGGCTGGCGCACTTTATTCCTGATTGGTTTTTTCGTGCCGCTGCCCGCAATCGTGCTTTTGATGACCTCGCTGCCCGAATCAGCGAGATGGCTGGCCCTAAACGGCAAGACGCAGAAAGACAGGCAGAAGCTTATCCAAATTATTCGCGGGATTGATCCCGGCATTACAATCGATAACAGAACGAAACTCGTTGCCGCTGCAGTTCAGAAGCAGGAGAAGCAGTCCCCAAAAGAGCTGTTCGCAGGGAGACTTTTATGGTGCACCCCGCTGCTGTGGCTTTATTACCTCGCGAGTTCCCTCTCGCTCTTTTTTATCGTCAACTGGTCGCCCCAGCTTCTGGTACTCAAAGGCCTAACTGCCGCACAGGCCTCTTCGATGGTTGGAACCAGCGGGCTTTTCGGCATAGCAGGCACGATCTTGATTGGCCTGTGGCTGGACAAAGCGGGCTTCCGATGGGGCTTCTTCTGGCCGCTCCTGAGCGTCGGGTTCACTGCGCTGATCGGCGGCGCAGGAGGGGGCATGCTTCTCCTATGGCTCAGCAGCAACAGCTTCTTCATGAACGGCGGGCACTCGATATTGACTGCGCTGGTCCCCAGTATTTATCCATATAGAATCAGGGCACAGGGCTCCGGCGTTGCCAATGCCGTTGCAAGAATCGGCTCCATTATCGGACCTATCCTTGGCGGTTTATTGATTTCCACAGGAATGGCGATGACAAAACTCTTCTGCCTGGCTGCCATCCCTTTCATTTTCTGCGCCGTTTTTTGTTTTGTGATTGGCCTGCAATATGACCGGCACTTCAGACCAGTGTACGCCGGCGAGTCCGGGACTGCTAAATAACCTCGGAGGGTTCAATTGATACGCGACATTCTGCGCAATACAAAAAAGATTCGGAATGGATTCTCCGGGGCCCGGTGGACCGTTGATGCCGATATCTGTGTTGTGGGCGCCGGCATCTCCGGACTCGCTGCGGCCATAGAGGCTGCACGTGCAGGGATGAAGGTCGTTCTGATAGACAGCCAGGATCAACTCGGAGGGCAGACCTTCAGTGGCTGTATCGGTACATTCTGCGGTTTCTTCACCAATGGAGATCAAGGATACCAGCTCACTCACAGAATAGCGGATGAGCTCTTTCAGGATCTAAAAGAAGCCGGCGGACTGTTTGAAAACCCGGTCAAGCCTTTTCGAGTTCCTTACTACAACGAAACCCTCTTCCTGCGTTGGGCAGAGAAAATAGTTCTGCGTGCAGGGATACAGGTACTGCTCGGCGCAACAGTGCGCAAGGTGAACAGGGACAATCGCCGCATCATCTCTCTCGAAGCAGTGACACGCTATGGCGAGGTCTTTGTTCACGCAAACGGATTTGTGGATGCCAGCGGCGATGCCGTGATCGGCTGGCTTGCCGGACTGGCCTGCAATGTGCCGGAAGAGGGCGCAATCTATGGCTCCATCATGTTTCTGCTGGAAGGCATCGACTATTCAACGCCTCCGCCTGGTGAAGAGGAATTGACGCAGCGGATGACCCGGAAAGCCGAGGCGTACAAACTGAGCAGAAAAAAAGGTCTCATGTTCTACACGCCCCAGCGGGGAAAGTGTGGTTTAGCCTTTGGAAATATGACCCACGTCGATACCCCTCTGGATCCATTGCTCGCTTCAAAAATCTCCATTGAGGGAAAGGATCTGGTGGATAAAGT
>JAHFUH010000415.1 GCA_023265215.1 Acidobacteriota bacterium | reverse complement strand
GTCCGGAAAGCCATTGCAGATTTGGAAACTATTCCCGTGAGGTGGACGAATCGGGCTGCACAACGGGCTCCGTTGCCGCACATTTCCCCTTCACTGCCGTCGGCATTGAAAAAACGCCACCTAAAATCCACTTCCGGATCATTCTCGATCAAAATCAGGCCGTCCGCCCCGGCCGAAAGCTTACGCCGGCACGCCATGCGCACAAGATCCCGGCAATTGTCCGCATCCACGAAGCCTTTCCGGTTGTCGATCATGATGAAGTCATTACCGGCGCCTGTCATTTTGTAGAACCGCATTTTCTTCCCATTCATCGCGCCATTTCTCCTATAAATCCCGGCACCGATTCGTTGAGGACAAGGTCTTCCCGGGATTCGCGTTTTCTGGTTACGAAGAATTGGTTCTCCTTGACCAGAACCTCCGCAGCCCGCGGTCTCGAGTTGTAATTGGAAGCCATGCAAAAACCGTAAGCTCCCGCGCTCATGACAGCCATGAGCTCTCCAGGTTTCATTACGGGCAGTTCACGATCCTTTGCAATGAAATCCGATGACTCGCAGATCGGCCCCACAACATCCACCACCAGGGATTCGCGATCCTTATGAACAACCGGCTGAATATGATGATAGGCCCCGTAGAAGCTGGGGCGGATCAGGTCGTTCATTCCGGCATCCACAATCATGAACTGCTTGCTGGGCGTTTTCTTTTCATAGAGCACCTGGGTCAACAACAGCCCTGCATTTCCGACAATCACGCGGCCGGGCTCCAGGATCAGGGTACAAGACATGTCGCCGAGTTCGCGTGTGACAGCGTCCGCATATTCACGAGGAGGCGGAGGCAATTCATCGTGATAAGGGATCCCCAACCCGCCCCCGAGATCCAGATAACGTATGCTTATTCCGCTCTCCTTCAAGCGACCGGCAAGCAGTTTCAAGCGCTTCAGTGCCTCGATAAAAGGAGCCGTGTCCGTCAACTGGCTGCCGATATGGCAGTCAATGCCGAGAATTTCAATATGAGACATCTCCCGGGCGCGCGCATATGTTTTCAAAGCTTCTTCGATATCAATGCCGAATTTGTTCTTCTTCAGCCCCGTTGATATATAGGGATGCGTCTTGGGATCCACATCGGGATTGACCCGAAGCGCTATTCTCGCCCTGGTATTCAATGCCGCCGCGCGATCATTGATGGCATCGAGTTCCTGAATAGATTCGATATTAAACATCATGATGTTTTCACGAAGAGCGTAATCGATCTCATCGCGGCTTTTGCCGACTCCCGAATATACGATCCTGTCCGCCGGAATTCCGGCGCGCAGCGCCCGGAAAAGCTCTCCCCCAGAGACAATATCCGCGCCTCCCCCGAGGGCGGCAAAAATGGCAAGTATGGCAAGATTTGAATTGGCTTTGACAGAATAGCAAGTTATGTGAGGCATTCCCTCAAAGGCGCTGTCGAAGACTCTGAAATGGTGTTGAAGGGTTGCGCTGCTGTAAACATAACAGGGAGTGCCGGCATCCCGCGCAATAGTCCTCAAAGGAACGTCTTCGCAATATAACTCGTCATTCCGGTAATGGAAATGGTGCATAGTTGCAACTCCCTTTCATTTTTTCGGATAGTAGGATATTCCGGACATGGACACAAGGGGAAGAATTTATTAAAAATCATTTGTCATTTATCCATTGCAGTTTAGGACCGCACAGGCCAACGGATTGCAGCGGCCAAATGACAAATGACCATTGACCGTTAACAACCCTAAATACGCGGCGTTGTTGTTTTGGGATTGAATTTGCTTTACGCTTTTTTGCCCTGCTCGCGCATAATAAACCTATGGCTTTAGAATATATATCGAGCTCCGTGGAATCAGATCTGTCCGACCTTCGGATTGCGAAATCCAGACTGGAAAATCCCGGACTGGCTGCCCGCATGGCCGATCTGTTCGGGAAACCGATAGACGCAGGATTCAAGGCGCTCCCAGACGATTGGAATAGAAGAGTGCTGGAGATTGCTCGCAAAGCGCTGCTGAAAGGATTAAATATTGCCATCCGCACACTCGGCGAGTCCCAGACGAGAAAATCAAAAGACCGGCTGCACCTGATCCTGGCAACCGGTTCAGGTTTTGCAGGCGGAGCAGCCGGTCTGGCATCCCTGCCCTTTGAGCTTCCAATCTCGACGGCAATTATGCTCCGCTCAATTGCGGATATTGCGCGCAGTGAAGGCCACGATATCTCATCCATTGATGTAAAACTGGCGTGCCTGGAAGTCTTCGCTCTGGGGGGACGGAGTCCGGGGGATGATTCGGCCGAGGAGGGCTACTGGATTATAAGAGCGGCCTTGGCCAGATCAATTTCTGAAGCGGCGAGCTTTATCGGGAAAAGGGGTCTCGCCGAGGAAAGCGCGCCACCTATCGTTCGGCTGTTGAGCGCAATAGCCTCCCGTTTCAGCGCTGTCATTACGGACGAGGCGGCCGCAAAAGCCGTTCCCTTCATCGGCGCAGTCGCCGGGGGAGCGATCAATCTCTTATTTATGCAGCATTTCCAACAAATGGCTCGCGGGCATTTCGTAATAAAGCGACTTGAAAATAAATATGGCGCGGATCTCATTGAGAAAGCCTATCGAGAGATTTAGCGAACCTTCTTCAAAGAAAGGCCATCCTGTGCTGATGCGATTCATGCTCGTGTTGCTGCTGTTCGCACTTCCCGTGGATTCTGAGGTCCGGCTGATTCGAGAAGACAAGCAAGCCGGTCTGGAACTCTGGGATACCCTGCTCGGACAGCTTTGGATACCCAAGCCGGGATTTTATGTAATAAAACACCTGGAGTGGGAGCAGGTTGTCCAGAAAGTTTATGACTACCCTTCGGCCAAGGTAATCCCGGGAGATATTGTCATCGACTGCGGAGCCCACATTGGAGGTTTCACACGAACAGCCCTTCGCGCCGGAGCCCGGACAGTGATTGCAGTCGAACCCGAAATCGCAAACATCAGAGCTTTCCGCCGCAATTTTGCGGAGGAGTTGAAATCCGGCAAGGTGGTTCTGATCGAGAAGGGTGTCTGGGATAAGAACGGCAGCTTATCACTCCACCTGTCGCAGACAGGCGATTCGCACAGCGTAAACATTCCTCAGAACGGCGGAAAGGAAGAGAAGATCGAAGTAATCACCATTGATTCGATCATCCAGCAGCTTAAACTGCCCCGCGTGGATTTTATCAAGATGGATATCGAAGGCGCCGAGCAAAACGCCCTAAAAGGCGCCGGACACGTTCTGGCCAAGTGGCGTCCGCGCCTGGCAATTTCCGCCTATCACCAGAAGGGCGATCCGGCGGCTATATGTGCGCTTGTCTGGGGGTTTCAGTCCAATTATCTGATTGGATCGAAAGATTTCCAGGACGGGGCAAAAGGGGCGGGCTGCCCTAAAGTGCTGTTTTTTTTCTGAGGCTTCGCGTCTTATTCAAAATAACTCCAAGCCTCAAAATTTCAAATCTCACTTTTTCAGGGTGCGCAGAAAAGCGATTGCGTTCTCGACTTCCTGAGCCGAAAGAGCTACCGGTTTCATTTTCCCTTTGCCCTCAAGAACAATCTTCTTTAGTGCTGCGTCATCCAGGGACTGCACTTCTTTAGAACCCAAAACCGGCATTGTTATGCCAAGTACTTTGGCCATGGCCGCATTGCCTTCGCCTCCAGCGCCGTGGCAAACAGCGCAACGATTCCCGAAAAGCTCTTTCCCTTTGGCGACGTCTCCCTTTTCAGCAGAAAGCATCAATAGGGGGATAAGTAAAATAAAAAACAGCAGAATGCTTTTTGAAAGTTGCTTCATACGCTCTCCTAGTGACTAAACATTCTAACAATTCGTCTCCTAAGTCCAGGATTTTTGCTTTTTGAAGCCCTTCCCTTATAATAAAAATATATGGCGGAAAACGAAGAACCATTTGAGGAAGAGGATTATCAACCGGAAGCACTCCTGGATCCGGAACCCGAGATTCCCGCAACAGAATCAACTGAAATTGCGACGTACGATCCGCTCCGACGCTATTTGGCTGAAATAAATCGTTTTGCACCGCTCAGCAGAGAAGAGGAGCATAAACTGGCAAAGGATTATCACGAAAAAGGCGACCGTGAGACCGCCTATCGCCTCGTGACATCCAATCTCAAGCTCGTCGTTAAGATTGCGATGATTTACCACAAGGTCTACAGGAATCTGCTGGACCTTATCCAGGAAGGCAATCTGGGACTGATTCAAGCAGTCAAACGTTTCGATCCCTATCGAGGCACCCGGCTCCCAACCTATGCGGCATGGTGGATCAAAGCCTATATTCTAAAATTCCTGCTGGACAATTCCAGAATGGTCAAAATTGGAACAACCAATGTCCGGCGCAAGATTCTGATGAATCTGAATCGGGAAAAGAGGGAGCTCGAAGCGAAAGGAATTGTCCCGACATCTAAACTGCTCGCAGAAAATCTCGGGGTTGATGAAGCGGAGTTGCGAGAAGTGGAACAGGGCATGGCCGGACCGGACATTTCACTGGACGCTCCCCTGGGCCAAGAGGACGGGGACGCGCGTTACATTGACACGCTTCGCCTAATGGAACAGAGCGTTGATGAAAAAATAGCCCAGGGGGAATTCCGTGAGCTGCTCGAGAAGAGATTTGCCGATTTCGCCGCAACTCTTTCTGAACGCGAGCGCGTTATTCTGAATCAAAGGCTCATTGCGGCTGAACCGGAGACGCTTCAGCAGATCGCCGACAGGTACGGCATTTCAAGAGAAGCTGTGCGTGTTGCAGAAAAAAAACTGGTCTCCAAATTGAAGAAGTACATGATTGAATCCTTCGGAGACGTACGGGAGATTGAATTCCAGCTTTCAGGTTAGATCGTGAAATCTGCAATCTGAATTTGGAGCACTCTCCAAAAATCGGCACGGAAAGGAATTGATCATAAGAAAGCTCCAGATTCGATGCGTAAAAAAACATCCTAAACGAAAGACGGCGCCAGGTCTTGAATTTTAATGATTTAATATATCGAAAATTACGGAAGCCCTTGAAAAATAGCCGTTCATTTCCGAACGGGCGATGCATCTGAAGGTGTTTGACGGTTGCCTGTGGCATCACAACATGGAAGCTCACGCTGCACATTGATAATTTTGTCTCCGATCCGTATTTTACTGCCGCAATCCTCCTCACATGTCGCAACCATTCCTGTTTTTAAGCCGCCCACCGAGCGAACTTCCAAACGCTTGCCATTTCCCGCACTGTCCTTGATTGTAATTGTGTTGCCGCTTATCGCAGTGATCTTTCCCTCGAATCGGCGTGCTTCAGAT
>JAHFUH010000048.1 GCA_023265215.1 Acidobacteriota bacterium | reverse complement strand
TTTTCTCACCCTACTTTTCTCATACACAGCCCGCTCTCTCGAAGCATGAAACTGCCGCGCAGCCGAGGATCATGGCAACCCCCATTTCAGAACAAACCAATGTCATGCCCGTTTCCAAGGGAACTCCGTTTGATGTTCCGGTTGTGCCCGCTTCAAGCCCTGAAACAGCTGGACCGGCACTGGAAACAGGTGTCGCTTCAGATCCCAATTCCACACTTCGGCTTGAGTTCGAAGTAACCGAGAAATGTTGGGTTTCCATCGAGAGTGACAAAGGGCGGATAATCAGAAAAATATTGGAGCCCGGAGAAGCGCAGTCTTTCGACGCCGCTGAGCATTTTTTCATAGTGGTCGGGAATGCGGGTGGTGTGCATCTGAGAATAAACGGGCTGCCTGCAAAACCGCTAGGGAAACCGGGTGAAGTCGTAAAGATGTTGATAAACTCACAAAGCCTGCCGGATCTAGTCAAACAAACCACAGGCTAGCCAATGGCCTCCGGCGATCTTTTGCAATCCTTGCTGACCGGCGCTGCTCAAAAAAATATCCGACTGCTGGTTGCTCGCGGTTCTGCGCCGTTGGCACCCAAAGCCATGCTTGAGGCTTTGGTGCGGCTCCTTTTGGACGAGGACAAGGAAATATCTTCTTCAGCCGCAAAAACTATTTCCAGTTGGAACGAAGCCTCCATCGTAACGGAATTGAAATCAAAGGATTGCGCTCCTTTCGTCCTTAAACACTTTTCCGCCCCCGGCAATTCTGAAGCAATTTTGCAAACCATTATTAGAAATCCAGCCGCTCCCGAAGAGGCCATCGGATCCCTGGCTTCGATAGTTCCCATCCATTTATTGGATACAATTCTGGACAACCGGACACGTCTTCTGGAATATCCGGGAATATTAAAGAAAATAAAATCAAATCCGGCTGCCACTTTGGAGATTCAGCGCGTTATCCAGGAGATTGAGACGGAGTTTTTTGGAGCCAAGAAAACAGAATATTCCATTGAGCAAGCTGTTGAAAGCATTGCACTCACGTCTGAAGCGCCGGGAATTGAAATTGAAACTCCACCAGAAGATCTCCTGCTCGAAGGATTGCCCATCGACCCGGATGAACGTCAGGTCGCAATAAATATTCGCCTTTCAAGCATGTCCTTTAGAGAGAAAATTCATTACGCGCTCTTTGGAAACCGCGAAGTCCGTGCAATGCTGGTGAGGGACTCCAATAGAGAAGTCGCCCGCACTGTCCTTAAGAGTCCCAAACTTACCGAAAACGAAGTCGAGTCCATTGCCGCTATGCGCGGAGTTTCGGATGAAATTCTTAGGGAGATAGGCAACACCAAAGAGTTCACAAAAAGCTACAGCGTCGTCCAGAATCTGGTGAAGAATCCTAAGACTCCGCCGATAATATCGCAACGCCTTTTGTTCCGTCTTCGTGCACATGATCTGCAATTGCTGACACGGGATAGAAGCATACCGGAAGCCGTCCGACAAAATGCAACCCGCACATTAAGCCAGCGCACATCATCAAGATCTTCGCAATGAAAGATAGCGTTATGCTCAATTTTGAAGGAAGGAAGGAAGCAGGCAAACAGAAAATAGCCCATCGAAAAATTCTGATTGAATCACAAAACTTCGGAGATCTCCGTGGCAGCCTGGTGGACAGTTATCGCCAGAAAGTGCGTTCTCAAAAAACCCGTATAATCCGTTTGCTTGGCCGAAAAAACTCAGGAAAAATCATCCACACTCTCCTCGGATATGAACTGCAAGCCTCCTACAAACGCATTCATTGCCCTGACTTGGTGACTGCGCAGTATCTGAAAATCTTTTCTGACTTGGGATGCCATTCTATCCATTTGCCTTATGACCCGACCGTTACAACCCAGCTGATTCCGGAATTTGAAAATTTGCTCGAAAACATCAACCGAAAAGTGCGGGAAACTTTTCTAAAAGACACCGGAACTCAGCAATATGTAATCCAAAAAATTTACGAGATAATTCGCCAGCAACTTAGGTCCAGCTAGGGAATTTGCTGGAACCAATACTTTCGACGAAATTCATTGCATCAATTATTGGCTGTTGTGTTATAAGATTATTCAAAGAATAGAATTTAGCGATAAGCCTTATGGCCGGAGGGAACGCGAATCTCCATCTGGGGAAACGAGCATTCCCGATTGTTTAGCATTCGCCGAATCAGAATAAACAATATTTGAAAAGGTAAGACTATGCGATTTCCAAAAGCTCCGGTTTTTGTTGTTGCGCTGACGATCCTGTTCTATTCGTGGAGTATTTGGGCCCAGGATTCAGATCGCGAAGTCGAGATACACAAGAATGTCAAATTACTTGTGACCGCAGCAGGGTCTGATATCCCTGCGGATCTGTCGAGTCAATACAAAGCTTTTCTGCCTTTGTTTGAAACGGTTCTGAAGGAAAGCATTGCTGATCAGAGCGAGGAATGCGCAGTCACATTCCGCGTGGCGGCAGGAATTAAGGAAATAGGAGCAGCTAAAGTAAAGCGCCCGACGGCACGCGTTACTGCCTTTCGCAGAAATTCCAAACAAGAATTTGTCGGGTTCCTGATTCTCTATAGCTACGCCAACAGCGGTCTTGTTAACAAAGAGGAAACGGAGCAGTTTCTAAAGAAACAGATCCTGCAACCGGCGGAATGCCGCAAACCGGAATAGTTCCTGTGCCCGGTTCCCAATGGTATTTTATTTCGCCGCCTTCTATCGGGACACCGGCAACGGGGCTTTTTCCTGGTCCGGCATAAGATCGCTGCGCACCACTTCAAGATCCTGGGCAGGAATGAATAATCTAACGAGCCGACCGTTTTTGTCGACTGATAGATTTCCGGTCCAAAGGCCTGCGCATTCAACACGGAAGTTCTTAACCGGAAGAACTCCCTGATCAGATTTGAGATTTGAATCGCCCAGCGAAGATACCGTCAATGGAATGTCGTTGCCGATCAGTGGAATGAAATCAGCAAAAGACTGCTTGCCGCCTTTCTTGCCATCATATCTCCGAATAAGGTAGTCATACTGATGATAAACATTGAAATCCAGTATGACCATGTTAGGCGGCAATGGAATTGTAATTGCGCTCGTGCGCCCGCTTCTGCTCAAATTCCGCGTGATTTGAGCGGCCTTTATTTCAACATCATAGGAATCTCCGGCGTTTCCATCAGAATACCAATAGGTGTAAGAAACCGGTTCATATCCACCTTTTGAAAAAACCATTTTTGTTGAAAAAACCATACGCTTGGCTGCCAAACCGTCGGAAACTGTGATTTCGTGTTCAGATGCAGATAGGAGTTGTCCTGCGTCATCCAATTTCTCCGTGACTTTTTCGTGTCCCGCTACGGTTCCCTTGATCAGGATGGTATAGGATTGAGAATATTCGGAGTTATCACTTCCAGACAGCAGTTGAACATTTATGAGCAAAATTGCTGATAAGATTATATTTTTCATAATTCTCACTGCTGAGATCTGACAATCTTGGATGATGGGACCTTCACCAGAGCATTGCGGAACGAGCCTGCAAGTGAAGAGGAAACCTGCTCGTGAACAAATTCTATCATCTCCGCCACCTGCTGTTGCAGTTTCTCCATTTTTTCCCTCATGTTCAGGATAACTTCCACACCAGCGAGGTTGACTCCAAGTTCGCGGGTCAGAGTTAAAATCACTTCCAGTCTTTTAAGGTCTTCGTCAGTATATAGTCGAGTATTTCCATCGCTCCGGGAAGGCTGTAGCAGCCCTAAACGCTCATAGAGCCGCAGCGTTTGAGGGTGAATCTGATATGATTCCGCAACCGAGCTTATCATGTAACCTGTTTTCCGCCGCGGACTCAAGCTGCACCCCTTTCTCTCTTATGTCTGAGCAAGACTCGCTCTTGGATTTTCAGGGTTCAAGCGGGCGAGTTCCCGCAAAATTTCTTTGGAGCGTTCATCGGCCACCTTGGGAACGACAACTCGAACTTCAACAATTTGGTTGCCGGGCAAGTCTCCTCTCAGAGAAGGAGCTCCTTTCCCTCTAAGACGGAATTTTTGCCCGCTTTGGGTGCCGGGAGGAATGCGCAACAGCGTTTTGCCGTCAATGGAAGGAACCTCTATTTTAGTTCCAAGAGCGGCCTCAGTCACAGTGATCGGCACGGTACAGATAATATCATTCCCTTCCCGCCCGAAAAATTCATGGGATCGGACGGTAATGATCAGGAACAGATCACCGGACGGACCGCCTGCCCGGCCTGCATTCCCCTTGCCAGGCACGCGCATGCGATATCCATTCGCAACGCCTGGCGGGATGCGCACTGTTATCGTCTCCTGAAAAGCAGTAATTCCCGATCCACGGCAGGATTTGCATTTGACACCGACTCGGCCGGATCCTCCGCAAACTCGGCATTGGCTTGAAAAGCGCATGAATCCGTGCGATTTGGCCTCCTGTCCGGAACCCTGGCACCGGGGACAGATTTGCTGTCCGGCAGATTTGTCCAGGCCCGAACCTTCACAAGAGAGGCATGCAGTGCTGCGATTCAACGTCATTCGAGTGGACAGGCCTTTGATACTTTCAAAGAAGGATATATTCAGATGGTGTTCAAGGTCCTCACCTTTCGCAGGTCCGGCTGCCCGCGCTCTGCCAAAGCCGCCACTGAACATTTCAGAAAAAACGTCTTTGAAGCTGCTCTGGCCCGATTCGCTGAAATCCATTCCCGAAAAATTGGGGAATCCTTGAGCCCCCCGGTCCTGTCCGCCGGGCGGCTGCTCTTTAAAATTTTCCGAATAGAATCCGTACTGATCGTAAATAGCCCGTTTTTTTGGATCACTCAGGACATCATAGGCTTCCTGAACTTTTTTGAAGCGTTCCTCGGCAGACTTATCTCCAGGATTGACATCGGGATGGTTTTTCCTGGCCAGGCGCCTATAAGCTTTTTTAATTTCCGGTTCCTTAGCGTTTCGTGCAACTCCAAGGACTGCATAATAATCTTCTTTGTTTGCCATAGGTTAGCGATTGACTCGCTGTGATTGACTTCCACTGCTGATTTTGGGAAGCACGATTTGCAGGATGCCTTCGTTAAGATCTAGTTGCATTCGACTGCTGTCGACCGGCTCCGGCAAAGAGAAAGATCTGAGGAATTTCCCTTGATGTCCTTCGAGCCGGTGATAGCTTTCCTTCATACAGAGCGCGTCAATCTTGCGCTCTCCTCTGACTACAAGGTCTGAACCTGCCAATTCAATTTTTATGTCTTTGAGCTCCACCCCGGGAATCTCTACATTCAGGACATAGTTGTTATCCATTTCATAGAAATCCATGAGAGGCGTCCAAGTGGCAGGTTCATCAATCATATGCTTCCCGTTTGATGAAAATGCGAGGGCACCGCCAGGTGCCCTCATTCACTACTCACTCTTATCCATATCGACGTATTCAGCATCGATCACTTCATCTTCTTTTTTCCCAGCTCCCTTTGGCTCCGCACTTGAAGCACTGGCGCCAGGATCGCCTTGCGGCTGCGCCTGACCGGCCGTCTTCTGATACATGATTTCAGCGAGATGATGGGAGGCTTTGGTAAGTTCATCAGCCGCAGCATTTAATTGCGATGCATCCGAAGAATCCTCCAGAACCTTTTTGGCCTTTGACAAAGCGTCATCCAAAGATGCAGCGTCCGGATCCGAAATTTTCTCACGATTTTCCTTCAGGATCTTCTCCGTATTGTAGACGAGGCTGTCCAGCTTGTTTTTGGCTTCTATTTTATCGCGATTCTTCTGATCTTCATCTGCATGCGCCTGAGCATCTTTTGTCATTTTATCAATTTCATCCTTGCTCAGTCCGCTTGAAGCCGTAATGGTAATTTTCTGCTCTTTGCTGGTCGCCAGATCTTTTGCCGATACGTTCACAATTCCGTTAGCGTCGATGTCGAACGTAACCTCTATCTGGGGAACTCCGCGCGGTGCCGATGGAATGCCGACAAGGTGGAACTTGCCCAGGGTTCTATTGTCTTTGGACATGGTACGTTCGCCCTGCAATACATGGATTTCAACAGAAGTCTGATTATCCGCCGCAGTTGAAAATATCTCCGATTTCCGGGTTGGAATTGTGGTGTTCCTGTCAATCAGCTTGGTGGAAACCCCTCCCAGCGTTTCAATCCCCAAGGAAAGAGGCGTCACATCGAGCAGAAGCAGATCCTTTACGTCTCCGGCAAGCACGCCGGCTTGAATGGCGGCACCCACCGCTACGACTTCGTCCGGATTCACTCCCTTATGCGGATCTTTTCCGAAATATTCCCGCACCATCTGCTGAACACGGGGTATGCGGGTTGATCCGCCAACCAAGACCACCTCGTCGATGTCCCCCGGCTTTAGGCCGGCATCTGCCAGCGCCTGCTTTACGGGCGTAACGGTTCTCTGCAGTATATCTTCCACCATCTGCTCGAACTTAGACCGGCTCAGCTTCATATTCAAGTGCTTGGGTCCGGAAGCATCTGCCGTGATGAAAGGAAGGTTAACTTCAGATTCCATTACTGTGGACAATTCCATTTTAGCTTTTTCCGCAGCTTCACGCAGCCGCTGTAAAGCCATCTTATCCTTGGAGAGATCTATTCCTTGATCTTTCTTGAATTCATCAATAATCCAGTCCATGAGCCGCTGGTCTATGTTGTCTCCCCCAAGGTGCGTATCGCCATTTGTCGACTTGACTTCGACTACTCCTTCCCCCACTTCTAGAATGGAAATATCGAAAGTACCGCCGCCGAAATCATAAACTGCGATTGTTTCGTCTTTTTTCTTATCCAAGCCGTAGGCGAGAGCTGCGGCAGTAGGTTCATTAACGATTCGTACGACCTCCAATCCCGCAATTCTTCCTGCGTCTTTGGTCGCCTGCCTTTGACTGTCGTTGAAATATGCAGGAACGGTGATGACGGCCTTCTCAACCTTCTCTCCAAGATATTCTTCAGCAGCCTGACGCATCTTCTGCAGGATCATGGCCGAAACTTCCGGCGGAGTGTACGTTTTGTCGCCCATTTGAACCTGAGCGTCTCCGTTGTTGACGGCAACTATTTTATACGGGACCAGCTTAATCTCTTCCTCTACTTCCGCCCTTTTTCTTCCCATGAACCGTTTAATTGAAAAAATCGTGTTCTCTGGATTCGTAACTGCCTGGCGTTTTGCAACTTGTCCCACAAACCGCTCATTATTCTTACCCATGGCAACTACGGACGGGGTAAGCCTGCTCCCTTCTGGATTCGTAATAACCTTTGGCTCACCACCTTCCATTACCGCAACCACGGAGTTGGTTGTACCAAGGTCAATTCCGATAATCTTACTCATTCAGCTCCTCCTTCAAGTTCCGATGTTTAAATATATTCCATTAGTGCAATCTTCTTTGTTCCAGCACTTTTAGTGCTCATGTTATATAGGATCTGAGTGAGTTACTGTCAATGATTAATCAGAGAAGCTCAATCAAATATTTTTGGCGGACAGAGAGCTACCTGAACCGTGGGATCGAAAACTGTTCCCTGTCCAGCGCCTGTTTCAAATATTATGTTATTATAGGCAAACTATGAAAATGCTTAACGTCTTCCTATGGCTCGCATTTGTTTCTGTTGCTTTAACAGCTTCTGATTACCAGATAAAGACGGTAAATGTTTTGCCGGTTGAATCCTATCCCGCCCGCAAAGAGCTTGCAGGCGTGACTGTGGCTGCCGACCCCTATTCCACAGACGAAAAGTCCTTTACGGCATTTGACGTCAAGCGCTTAAATTCTCGGGGTTATTTCCCTGTCCATGTCATTATAAAGAACTCTACGTCCAAATTTCTGTCTATTAAGACACGGAATATCGTTCTCGTTACGAGTTCCGGCCAGAAATTCTACACTACGCCGGCAACCCTGGTTGTCGATGATGTAATAAAATCCGGGTTGCTTCTCAAAACTCCCAAAAAGCCAAAGACGAAGAATTCCGGTTCTCCGCTTTCTGATTTCACAAATAAAGAACTGGCCAACAGAATCCTTGATCCGTCGACTGTGAGCGATGGATTTCTGTTCTTTTTCACTCCTAATCCGCAAACGAATCTTTTTGCTGGAAGCTCATTATACATCCCACAGATTGAGGAAGAAGGCACGCGAAACCAACTGGGGCCTTTTCTTATTCCACTTGATTCCTCTGAATCGAATAAATAACAATCTGGTATTCATAAACCATGATAGACATACCTGCTTTGGCCGCTGCTTTTCAAAACAAATATGGAAACAAACCCAGGCTTTTTCGTGCACCCGGCCGCGTGAACCTCATTGGCGAACACACGGACTACAATGAGGGCTTTGTATTGCCCATGGCCATTGACCAGCAAACAATTGCGGCCATTTCCCCTCGCCCCGACCGAATGCTGCAAGTCTGGTCGATGAATTTGAGCGAAACCGCCGAGTTGAATCTCGATGCGCTCGGTCCCGGTAGGCGCGGAAACTGGCTGGATTATATCGAAGGGACGGCGGCGGCTCTAATGGCCTCCGGCGCATCAATGACCGGCGCCAATATTGCGATACAAAGCGATATTGCATTGGGAGGCGGGCTGTCATCTTCGGCCGCGCTGGAAATATCCCTTGCTAAAGCTCTGCTCTCGATTTCAAACAGCCCGATGGATAATTTGTCGCTCACTCTTGCTGGCCAAACCGCTGAACACGTCCACGTAGGCATCAACAGCGGGATTATGGATCAGTTCACATCCGTGCATTCCTCCGCAGGTCATGCGATCTTGTTGGATTGCCGCTCCATTAAGTCAAGATTTATTCCCCTGAATTTAAAGGGATACAGAATCTTGGTTTGCAATAGCCGAGTGAAGCATTCCCTGGCATCATCGGAATACAACCAGCGTCGCAGGGATTGCGAACGTGGAGTTAAAATGCTGCGTTCATTGCTTCCGGAAATCCGATCTCTGCGAGATGTATCGATCTCGGATTTTTCAAAATACAAATCCATACTGCCGGATTTCGTATTGCGCTGCTGCCGGCATGTAATCACTGAAAATGCCAGGACATTAAAAGCGGCTGATGCACTGGAAACCGGGGATATCACGGAAATGGGCGCGTTGATGTCGGCTTCGCATCAGTCCCTGAGAGACGATTACCTCGTGAGTTGTCCTGAACTGGATTTGCTTGTTAATAGCGCTGAGTCCCAACCCGGCGTCTTGGGAGCGCGTATGACAGGGGGAGGATTCGGCGGATGCACGGTGAGCATGGTAAAGGAAAGCGCTATTGAAAACTTCAAGGAAAACGTAGCCCATCAATACCATGTTGAGACCGGGTTAATCCCGGATATCTTCGTCGTAAGCGCAAGCAACGGCGCAAGTGAAATCCCGATTTAAACAGACAGAGTTGAATGCCCGATCCTGCAGGATATTGGAAGCCTGTCGCCTTACATGCGTCAAAAATCGCTTAAATCCACTGAGTCCCAGGAATCCAGCGGGATCATTCTCGCTGCGGCCGATCGAACATCCGTGCCGCTTTTCTGATGAGCCATGGATTTGGACGTACCTTGCGCAGAATTTTTCAGAGGCAACGATGCAAAGGGTTTGGGTCCTGCAGTGGCATTTCCGCTCAACCTGAATGCGCTGACCATTCTCTTCAGCTCTTCAGCCTGGCTTGACAGTTCTTCGGCTCCGCTTGCGGATTCCTCGGCATTGGCTGCGACCTGTTGAGTGACCATGTTCATCTGGTTGATAACGGTGTTTACCTGCTCGACAGAGTGCGTCTGCTGTTCTGAAGCCTCCGCTATTTCGGCCATAACAGCACCGACCTTCTTCGCCTGGCCGTTGATGTCGTTGAGATTTTTTAACACTTCCTTGTTCAGAGCTACTCCGCTTTCGGAATTCCTTACCGATTCCTCTATTAGGTTGGCTGTATTCTTGGCAGCCTCTGCGCTGCGCATTGCCAGATTCCGAACCTCCTCGGCTACAACGGCAAATCCTTTTCCAGCATCTCCCGCGCGAGCCGCTTCAACCGCCGCATTTAGGGCCAGCAGGTTCGTTTGGAAAGCTATTTCATCAATAGTCTTGATTATTTTTGCAGTAGAATCTGATGAAGCCTTAATCAGGTTAATGGCTTCCGAAAGCCGCATCATGCTCTCCACGCCGGCTTCCACCGAGGCTTCAGCAACTTGTGACAACCGACGCGCTTCCTTGGCATTTCCCGAATTCTGTCTGGTCATTGCCTCCACTTCATGAAGACTGGAGGCCGCCTCTTCAATTGAATTTGCCTGTTCGGAGGCTTTTTGTGACAGCATTTGGCTTCCTGCGCTGATCTGATCCGAAGCCGAGGAAACCTGTTCTGCTGCCAATCCTACACGGGCCAGCGCATCGTCGAGTGTTTTAATTGTTAAATTCAAAGCATCCCGAAACTCGGCATGATCACCCTGAGCGTCGTCCGTAAACCGGATTGTCAGGTCACCTTGCACAACTCTGGTCAACACCTTTATGGCTTTGCCCGGCGGCCGGACAATCGAATCAAGAGTCTGATTTACTCCGGCCAACAGATTTCCGTATGCGCCTCGAAAGGAATTGTCATTGCACCGTTCCCTGAGTTGGCCCTGCTTTGTCGTTTCACAAATGCGTGCTATTTCCCGTTCAAGCATACAGCCATTGTTGATACATAGCTGCAACGCTTTGCCGAGGCTGTCTCTTTCACTTCGCGGGGAAACACTGATATTGAAATTGCCCTGCGCGATCTGATTTAAAGCCTGGATTGATTCTTTTTGGTGGTCCACGATCTTCTTAAAGGCCGCTGCCATTTCCCCGCTGAAGTTTTCATGTGCAATATCGATCGCTTTGTCGATTTCACCTGCGGCGGTTATTTCCACAACTTCACAAATCTTTTTATATTGAGAACGGATGCCGAAGGATAGGACTGCCCCTCCCACTAATCCGACAAATACAGAACTGAGGATCAGGATTTTAATGCCTAAGAGGCCGAACACGCCCGTGAGGATGCTGATTGAGGCAAAGCCGGCAAAGAGCTTTATTGAAGTTTTCAGATTCTGAGACCATTTCATAACGAATCTCCACCTCGAAGGCTTTTTCTCAAATATTCATCCTGTGTCCGCGGCGCCCGACTGTATGGATCGTGAAGGATTTCATCAATTGGAGGGTTGCGTTATAAATGCAAACAGTTACAAATCCGGATCGGATTTATCGCTGCTGCAGAAGCCGATTTCCCTCCAAAGTCCTTATCGGAGCATCTTTTAATTCGGATTAGCAGCGAACATGAAGTGGATTGATAACGCCTCAGTTCTACGGGGGTTAAAAACTGAACGCTGAATATGTGAGGACGAGGATAAAGGCACGTAAATCAATTGATTTTTTCGCGTTAATCCGCGTAATCCTCGTATTCCGAGTCCCAAATTATGCCCAAGGACAACTGCGGGAATACGCGGGTTGTGCTGCAATAGAGCTTCCATTTCAGGATAGGCGCGACTGACGGACGAATTCTGCCAATAAAACACGCCCAGATTGAAGTGGAAACGCTGACGAGAAATGCGCCTATGCTTTTTGTTTATCTTCCGAAGCTTCTTCTCGCACCTGATCCACAATCCCCTGCGCCTCGGGCGATTCAAGCTCAGATTCCAGCCGACGCAATGCAACCCGGACTACATCCCGATGATGCAGTTTGTGGCCAATGCCTCTGCCAGTGAGATCCAGCCACAATTTGTGGAGCAATTCCATATCCTCGGGCCACAGGCGCGGGGGGTGTGGTCCCAGGTTGAAGAACACTTGCTTACCGGTGTTTTCATCCAGTATTTCCAGGGACAGCTGCGGGCGAGGCGCGGGCAATCGTTCCCATGCGTCCCCGAACGCTTTTGCCTGCTCGGCTGGCGTCATTTTGGCGGATAGGCCCATTACAACCAAATTTGCTTTCAGTCTCTGAGCGACTTCCACAATAGCCCTATTATAATCCCTGCCTGGCACCACCAGCAGTTCTACATGCTTACCTGCTTTTTCAGCCACGGATACGACATGTGTAAACAATTGCGCCACCTTGTCCGTGAAAACCTGATCGGGCTCTAGTTCAGTTCCGCCGGAACCATAACCATAAAGCCTCTTCACCGTCAGGGCGATTACATCGAGCTTGCGCGTGTCAATTCGCTCCAATACTCTCTTCAGGTGCCTGAGTTCGAAAGGATTCCGCACAGCCACTACTACATTGCCCGGCCTAACCTTGATGGACTCCTGCGAAACCATCTCTTGAGTAACCAAACGGAATTTTTCAAGCTCTCCCCGATGATCGGATTTCCTTCGGTTATATCGCTCAGCTAAGGTGAAGGTCACGAAAATGCTGACTGTGAAAATCATTCCCCAGATCGTGGCCACCTTCTTGGTAAAGAGATTGATGATCGCCAGCGCGAAAAGGGCGATTGTAATCAGCGCCAGCCCCAGGGGCAATTCGCGGCCTGCAATACGAAAATTCAGGGGTACTTTCCACTCCGGCTCCTCCGGCTGCTTGTATCTCAAAACCAGGACCGAGAGCCCCTGCATGGCAAAGCTCCAGACAATTCCAAAGGCGTAGGCATCGCCCAAAAGTTGGATGTCACCGCGCGTCAGAATGATCGTTATTATCTGCAGTATGACGATCATTGTGATGATGCGTCCGGAAGTGCCAAACTTCTTGTGCGGCGTGCGAAACCAATCCGGCAGCACTCCATCCTCTGCCACCCGGTTGAGGACTCCATTGGAGCCGACAATCGCGGTATTCACCGCTCCAGACAGCAGGATTGTTCCGACCACGACGACGAACGCATGAAACAAAAGGCGAATGGGAAGAGGGCCGACTACGTTCATTGCAAGTCCGCCAATCAGGTTGTTCAGATAAACGTCAACGCGTTCATGGTCGGGGATTATCATGACTGCGAAAAATGAAACCAGCGAAGTAAACAGCATGCTGTAAACAAAAATTATGAAACCCGCGCGTTTTAGATTCCGGAGTTTGGGAGAAGCAATTTCCCGGTTGACCTGAGCCAGGCTTTCCTCTCCGCTCATAGCCAGCACCGAATGCCCCATTCCGATCAAAATTGCTATTATTGGAATATGTATCAGGAAGGAGCCCTTCAGCCATCCTACCGCCTCATTGTTGAAATGAATGTTCTCCAAAGTAGGGAATGGCACGGGGTTGAATCCGCGCTGCAGCACGGTAATGATGCACCAGACGATCAGGACGACCACCATTACGGTTGTAAGTTGCATAATGCGGAGCGCTTTTTGGCTCGATTCATGCATTCCTATGATGTTTTTGCGCCAGAAATACAGGGTTACAATAATCGTAAAAAATGCGGCAAAAGATTGTGAGGGCACTTTCATTGTCGGCGAATGAAGCTGATCGGCAGTTTCATTGATCAATCCGGCCAGATAAAGTCCGGCGCTTACGCCGCTTATCGGGCCCGTCAGCACATAATCGAACATCAGCGCCGAAACCGAAAACTTGGCCAGCGTGCCGCCTAATGCCTCGTGTACTACTCGGTACACGCCGCCGCGCACAAACATACTGCAGCTTTCGATGTAGACGGCCCGGACGGCATAGGAGAACATCATGATGCCCAGGATGAACCAGGGGGCGGATTTTCCCAGATATCCTTCAGCTATTCCGCCGGCGTAATAGGCGGAGGAACCAAGGTCGCATAGGACGATTGCCGCCGCTCTCCAGAACGAGATAAACGACAGCATAATTGTCGTCGCCACCACAACTTTGTTAACGCCGCCTACATCTTTTTTCCTCATCGGGATCAATCCACTCTCAATTGAGATTACCACCTCAGATCCGCTTTCAGAACCGGTTCGCGGAGTGAGTCAAAGCAGATGAACTATAAACAGAGTTGGTCGAAAATCAAGAGATCTTCACATTTAAGAATCCCTTTTCGTTGTTGAAAACCCAGCCACCCAACTCTCCGGCTTGACCGATTGTCACACTCACGATGATATACAGGTAATGGCTTATGGCATTTTCCTGATCAATAATGGAGGGCATGGCCGGTTGATCAGGATGCGAGTGATACACGCCGATAATTTCCAATCCGAGTTCTCTGCTGGAATTATCGGCTGATAGGAAATCTTTTGGTAAGATCAAGTAGCGCTTCCGGCGAGAATCCTCTGCGGCATTCTCCACCTCCCGCAGATCCTTTATTAACGAAAGCTTTTCTTCAACACTGCCTAACAAAAACCCACAGCACTCATCTGGGTAAACAGCCTCCGAGTGCTTGCGAATGCGCTCGATCACTGATTCCGCCATCTTCACAGTCATATATAGCGCCCCATGTGCGCGAGGTGTCCGATGATGGATCGCTAGTTTTGTCTGGAGTCAAGACTTTGATATTTCGAGATGGATTTTCGAAATATCAAAGTCTCGCAGGCCGGGTTATTTGCGTTTTGTTCTGTAGACTTCAGCGTAAATTCGCCTTAGAGGAGCGACGCAATACTGGTGGATCAACTCCATAAAGTTCGGCGGATCGGAAATTAATTCTTCGAGATGTTCGCCCTGCACCTCAAAGGTCAGGCGAACGATATCCGCCTTCCCCTCTCTTGTTTCAACCTTTATGCTGTCCTGCACGTTTTCATTCAAACCGAAGACTTCGCAATTCCGAACTTTTTTCATTTTTTTGAAGCCCTCGATTTGCTTGTCTTTAGCTGTCTGATAATACACAGATAAGCGTCGAACAAGTTCGCCATAGTTAAAATTTGGGACTTTATTATTGACGCTTGCCTCTAAGGCGCAATCTTCGCTATCCGACATCAGGCTCAATCCATAAGTGAAATCGAGGTCGCCCTTATTGAATTTAATCCTGTGGCCGTTTTCATCATGAAATCGCTTAAGCTCATCGGGGATCTCTATTTCAGGATTTTCAGCCTTTTTTTCTGACGTTATATAGTAATCACTAACACTCAAATACCACTGGTCGATAATGGCCTCAAGGGCTTTATCAATCATTGCAGCTGATTTTGGGGGAGTCTTCCTCTTTCCAGGCAATCGCGTAATCCTCACAGTAAGTTAATAAGTAACTTTTTCAGCCGGGACTTGCCGGATTTTTAATTATATCACGGAGTGTTCTGGATTTGGATCCTGTTTTGCGGATCTTTGCGGCTAAATAAAACGGTTACCGACACGAGCTTTTGATTCATTTGACAGATCTTGGCCTATCGGGGATAATTCAACCCCGTCAATTCGGTTGTGGGCGGTTAGCTCAGCTGGGAGAGCGCCGCGTTCGCAATGCGGAGGCCGGGGGTTCGATCCCCCCACCGTCCACCAATATCCGGATTGGCATATGGTATCGATCTCTAAGATTTTATATTCTCGCCTAGAAAGCCCGTGCCTGAAGGGGATCAAGTTGACGGGCCGGATTCACAAGCTTTGTGATCCGGATTTGATTACGGGCGGATATTCACGCTGCATATCCTGTACACTCGGAATAGTGGTTGCGTCGAAATCGGAGAGCAATGCCGATTCGAGAGAATGAACTGACTGAAAAATGCTGAGCCGCACTTTTTCATCACACTCAACATTGAGTTGATCTTTTAGTGCCAGAAGGCATTCTTCCGAACCAATAGAAGCAAGCGCCCTAACAGCGGTTTGACGCAGCACGGACATTTCATTGCTTAAATATTGGCGCAGAAATTTAATGGCCCTCTTTTTCCCCGTATTGGCCAAAGGGACAAGCGCGATCAGAGCACTTTCAGGGTGCTCGATTACGTAGGCAAGAAGCGCGTTGTAGGATTCTTCCAGTCCTATCTTACCCAGCGCCTCAATGGCGCATTCGGCATGGAAAGGGCTTTTCAAATCGTTCAATATAAGTGGGGTCGCAGCCTGGATTTTCAATTCTCCAAGCACTTTGATCAGTCCCCAGCGCACGCGATCACCCTCCTGAGGATAAAGCTTCAAAATGGCCTTTGCCTCGGCAGGCGCCAGTTTATCCACCATTTCTCTTGCAACAGCCAGTCGTTCCCTGGTTGTACCGGTTCTCAATATCCGGAACCAGGACTCAATCCGATCCGATTTTTCAGAGATGGAAGGATTTTGATCGAGGGACAACAGCATTTTGGATGTAGCGTCGCCGGTTGCCTCCCGCTTCTTCCGATGCGCGACATTCAGGCATTTTTCCAGTTCTATCTCCAGCAAACCCGCGTTCTCAAATCTGTCTTCAGGCCTGATAGAAAGGCACTTCTCGATAATAGATTGCATGTCTTCCGCAAAATCCGGATTTATTTCTTTTGGCCGGGGGAACTTGCCAAGTGGCGGGAAACCCATCAGCATTTCATAAAATAGTGCACCCAAAGCATAGATATCAGCCCGCTGATTGACATTCTTGGTACTGAAACGCTGCTCCGGCGCTAGATATGCGATTGTACCCATTATTTCACCGGAAACAGTAAGCGGGGGATGCTCACCATCCACGATTTTCGCGATCCCGAAATCAGATATCACTGGTTTTCCATCTGTTCTTAGGAGAATATTCGCAGGTTTCAAATCTCTATGGATAATCCCGTTTTCGTGTGCATAGGCCATGGCATCACAGATCTGCAAAAATATCTGTGGAGTCGATTCTATGGGAGGTTTTCCGCGCTGCAAAAGCCGTGTCAGGTTGCCTCCAGGCATGTACTCCATGGAATAGAAGTAGCAGTCGTCCAATACACCATTATCAATTATTTGTATTATTCCCGGATGAGACAGACTTCGAATGATATCCACTTCGCGCAAGAAACGCGCATAGGCTCCCGGCCAAAGAGTGGCGGATTTTCCAAGAATCTTGAAGGCGCGTTTTTCACGGGTCCGGGGATTCAGCCCGAGAAATACTTCGGACATCCCACCGGCGCCGATTTGTTCTACCAGGTAGAAATCGCCGATCTTTTTCCGAAGCATGCTCATGAATACACCTCAGTCTTTTTGTGAACACGCGCTTTCATCCAGTGTTCGGCTCTGTTTCTCCCAAGGGCCTTTGCACGGTAAAGAGCCGCGTCCGCATGTTCGAGCAGGTTGTCACAATCCGTATCCACCGCACGGCAGGATGCAACTCCAATGCTTGTAGTCAGACCTTCCGATACCCCAAGCTCCGTGCAGGCTGATTTCTCAATGCTTGAACGGATCCTCTCCGCCAGTTGGAGTGCGCCCTTCCGCCCGGTTTCGGGCAGAACTATCATAAATTCATCGCCTCCAAAGCGACCAACCTTGTCCCGCCGTCTGACACTGGACCGAAGCACCTTAGCTACAGCCTGCAAAATCCTGTCGCCCATCAAATGGCCGTGCACATCATTGATGCTCTTGAATCGATCTATATCCATCACTAAAACAGAAATCCAGCGATGGTCCCTCAGACTGGCCGCGATCTCTTCAGAGAGAATTCTCGTAATAGCCGCTTTATTTAAAACTGACGTCATGTGATCAATGGTTGCAAGCCTGTATATTTCCTCATAAGCTCTTTGTTCGGCAAGATCGCGGCAGTCAAATTTCAAAATGACGCGCCCCATACATATCTTGTCTCCGGGCTTCAACGCCTTTTGATGCACGGCTGAATCATTTACGAATGTGCCGTTTTTGCTGCCC
>JAHFUH010000414.1 GCA_023265215.1 Acidobacteriota bacterium | reverse complement strand
CCATTGGCTCCTGGCGCTCTTTCGGGGTCGGGGTCGGTATCGGTATCGGGGTCGGCTTTTATAGAACGTCAATTATCGAGTACCATCTATATCAATGGAGCCCCAGGTGATCTGGTCGAAAAATTTTCATTTTGCGATTATAAAAAGCCGACCCCGATTAAAGACTACTGTCGGAGCCGATACAATAGCCCCGCTGACCAAGTTTTGTGAGCATGGAAACCTTGTATGCATCAAGTTTCTCGTGTCCGAAGCCCATTGGCTCCTCGCGCTTTTTTCGGGGTCGGGGTCGGTATCGGTATCGGGGTCGGCTTTTATAAAACGTTAATCCTCGATTAACATCTATACCAATGGCTCTCCCGGCGATTTGATCGGAAAATTTATAGTTTTGCGGAATATAAAAGCCGACCCCGATACCGATACCGACCCCGACCCCGACTCTTTCGGTTTCCAGCCGATGCCTTTTTTTATGATCCTTTTTGGCGAAATAGAGTACAAATGTATCTCCGATGAGCGCGTTTATTTGGATGACAAAATTGCAGTGGTTCCGCAATACGGCAAGGATTGTGTTGGCAGGGCTGTATGCCTTCTGGCTATGGGCTGCGCCCACAGCATTGGCGCAGACGTCCGCCGATGGGGTACAGGTGCGCTCCGAGATCCCTTATCGAGACGGAACAGTCGTTCTGTTGTCCGATTTTCAGGAGAAGGTTGGAACCCAATACAACGCTCAAGGACATGTGGTTGTAACGTATAAAGATATATCCATGTCGAGCGATGAGGCGAAATACGACCAGGAGACCCAGGATGGCATTGCCTCCGGCCACGTCCGTTTCGTTCAACAAGAACAATGGCTGGCCAGCTCAAAAGCGGAATTCAACTTCGGTTCGCAGACCGGCATTTTTTATGATGCCTCCGGTTACACGGATCGCCAGTTCTCAGTCGTCGGGCGCACCATCCGTAAGACTGGACCGGACACATATGTGACAGAGAAGCTTGATCTGACTGCCTGTCAGCAAAAACGGCCCAAATGGAGCTTCTCTTCCTCAAGCGCGACCATTCGGGCCGATCACACGGCCCGTCTCCGAAGTACAGTCTTCAGAATCAAAGGGATTCCGGCTTTCTATGCGCCGTATTTAATCATTCCGTTGGAGAAGAAAACCAGAAGTAGCGGTTTCGTCCCCTTCCGTACCGGGACATCCACGAGCAAAGGAAGGCTGTTCAGCGAAGGCTATTATCAGACGCTCGGGCAAGGCGCCGATCTCATGGTCCATGCGGATTATTTCACTTTACGGGGACTGGCGATCGGGGGAATTTTTCGAGCAAAGCCGAATCCGACAACGCACTTTATAATCGAAGCCTACGGCATTGAAGACAAGCTGAATCAGGGAGGAATTCTTCTTTCCGTAGACGGCGAATCGCTTTTACGAGACGACTGGCGCGCCGTCGCCCGGGTCAATATCACCTCCAATTTCAATTTTCGACAGGCCTTCGCCGACAGCTTCCGAGCCGCAACCGTTCCTCAGGAACATGCCATCGCTTTTTTAACCCGGAATCATGAAAGCTTTTCCACAAACATCGCATTCCAACGGGATGAAGTGGTATTCCCTGTCCATTCGCTGATCATCAAAAAGCTCCCATCCTTGGAATTTCTGTCCCTGGGAACTCCTGTTGGGCATTCTCCTTTTACAGTGAGCTTTCGGGCTTCGCTTGATGGAGTGTCGCGACTGGACAGCTCGATGGAAACAGAAAAGCTGGTTCAGCGCCTGGATTTATACCCGCGGCTGACTCTGCGCCTCCCACCTATCGCAGGTTTTTCCCTGACGCCTTCTATAGGCGTCAGGGAAACTTATTATGGGGCTCAGATCTCAGTCGACTCTCCATCGGGAACCATTAACCAGGATTTAAATCGGAAATATGCCGATTTGAACGTGGACTTGAGAATGCCTGTCGTTGAGAGAGATTTCGCCTCAACCTGGCTGGGCTCGTTCCAGCATGCTATCGAGCCTTTTGCAAGCTATCGGTTGATCCGCGGCATAAAGGATTTTAACAGGATCATCCGATTTGACGAGCAGGACGCAATTGCAAACACCAGTGAGATTGAGTACGGAATAGTGAACCGCATTTTCAAGGAACACAAAACCGGCGCAGGCACGCAAGAAAAATTCCAGTTCATGTCCTTCAGCCTGATGCAGAAATATTATCTGGATCCGACATTTGGCGGCGCTTTCATCCAAAACCGGCCCAATTCATTTTATCCGTTGGATACTCAAACGGGCTTGTATCAAACGGGCATAGTGCACAATTTTTCGCCAATCAGCGCCGTCATCCAGATCTCGCCTCAAAACGGGATCCACTATGATTTCCGAACGGATTTTGACCCGAAAATTCAACGCTGGCGGAATGAAAGCCTTTCGACTATCTGGCAGCAAGGCAAGTTCTACCTTGAGGGGACATTTCTCAGGGCGCCTCCGGTGGAGCGGGAGCCGGCGGGATTACTCGTCGGCAATACGGTTCAAGCGCTTCTGCGGTATGGCTTGCCCACGCGTGGATTATCCACCAGCTTTTCCATGAGCTATAACATCCAGACTTCAATATTGCTTAACAGTCTGACGCGCCTCAACTACACCTGGGACTGCTGCAGTCTGTCTGCCGAGTTCAACCAATATGATCTGGGATTCCGAACAGAATCCAGATTCAGCTTTTCATTTACATTAAAAGGTATCGGCAGCTTCGGAAACCTCAAACGGCCGGAAAGCCTGTTTTAGGCAAAATTTGGAACAATCACCTATTTGCACTTGGACTATCTGTAATGCCCTGGACTTAGAGGGAGAGCGAAAACAGCTGAATATCCCAAACTTTGCAGCCAAAACCAAATTGAATGGAAATTTCGATCTGTGTTATTATTGCGCCCAGTATTTTGCCGATGAGGTTAGTAGACGGCTGAGGGTAGATTCATTTTCATTGCAGGAGGATTGAAAGTTTGACGAAATATATTCGCAAGTCATTATATTTCTTGTTTTTATCATCAATCCTGATCCCATCGCTCGCATGGGAAAGCAAAGCCGGCCCGCTGGAAACAATCCAAACCAAGATCGCTCAGTTCTTAAAAATGCCTGGAGTTCGCTCCGCCCGATGGGGCATCCAGTTCATGGATCCGGTTTCCAGCAAAGTCCTGCTTGAGGTCAATCCAGATAAGACCTTCCTCCCTGCATCTGTTCTGAAAGTGATTACCACATCAACAGCGCTGGAAAAACTTGGACCTGAATTCCGCTATCGGACCGGCGTGTATACGGACGGAGAACTCGATTCGGACGGGACAATTACGCGCGATTTGATTCTTGTAGGAAGGGGCGATCCCAATCTCATGGATCCATACGGCGAGTTGCTCGAAAAGCCCGCACTGCTCGAACTTGCCGAAAAGCTCCAGGAAATGGGAGTCAAAAAGATTGAGGGGGATGTCGTAGGCGATGACAGTTATTTCGACATCCAAAACTACGGGAAAGGGTGGTCTGCGCGCGACCTGAGATCCGCTTACGGCGCACCCATAAATGCTTTGAGCATTAATAATAATGTCTTTTGGGTGCACGTGAATCCGACGACAAAGAACCAGCGGGTGAGCGTATCGGTGGAACCGCAAACCTCGTATTTTCGGATTAGGAATTCTGGAATAACGGGCAGCGCCAAATCCAAGCGATCCATTTATGTTCGGCAAGTTCCTGGAACTAATACCCTAATGATTTCCGGAACGCTTCCTTCGAAAAGTACGCACAGCCAATATATTCTTCTGGAAAAGCCAAGCGAGACGGCAACCGCCATGTTCGAGGAGGAGTTGCAAAGACACGGAATAAAGGTGAAAGGCGAAATCCGCACGATTCATCGCGGAGATACGCCGGACTCCACCCGTCAGAGTTGGAATCTTCTGGCGGAACACCGCTCGCTGCCGCTGTTCCGCGCGCTGCAGATCATAAATAAGCACAGCCAGAATGTGCATGCGGAAATGCTGCTTAGAACTCTTGGAGCTGAGTTTAGGGGCAATGGGGACAACGAAGCCGGCCTGGAGGTCGTGAAAGAATTTTTGGTGGAATCAGGAATAGACAGCGAAAAGATCCGGCTGAACGACGGTTGCGGGCTTTCAAGGGAAAACCTTATTACCCCCCGTTTTCAGACCTCGCTTCTGCAATTTCTCTCAACTCGCCCTTATTTTGACCTTTTCTTTAATACCCTGGCCATCAGCGGAACAGACGGAACCCTCAGGAACAGGCTTTCCGCCACAGAAGTGAGGGGATCCATCCACGCCAAGACGGGAACCTTAAACGGAGTTACCGCTCTTTCGGGATACATGACGACCAAATCAGGTCGAAATCTCGTGTTCAGCATCTTTGCCAACAACGTCAATGCTACATCGCGCGTAAAAAAAACCATTGACCAGATCTGCTCTCTTTTTGTAAATCTCTATTGATGAGTATTCGAGTTTTATTCTTTGCTTCACTTGCGGATATTGCGGGCACGCGTGAAACCAGTCTGGACGCCGCCGGCTTCCCCGACGTAAAATCGGTTTTCGAAAAATTCACCAGGGATTTTCCCTCGTTTGAAGGCTACCGTTCTTCTGTTCTCTTCTCGTTGAATTCCGAGTTCGCCCGCCCCGGAACTCCAGTCAAAGATGGCGATGAAATAGCGTTTTTCCCGCCCGTCAGCGGAGGCTAAATTGTATCTCTTAACTCGGGAATGCATCGACACCAAGTCAATTGCCGACAAACTCAAGAAGCCGGAGGACGGCGCGTTTGTGCTATTTGAAGGCATCGTGCGCAACAACTCGGAGGGGAAAAGCGTCCGCTTCCTGGAATACGATGGCTATGAATCGATGGCATTGAAGAAGCTGGAGGAGTTGGGAGACCGTGCCCGGCGGCAATTTGAAATACGGGACGTTGCAATCGTGCACCGGTTGGGACACATGGAGATCGGCGAATGCAGCGTCGTAATCGCGATATCGTCCGCTCACCGCGGCCCTGCATTCGACGCCTGCCGCTTTATAATCGACACTCTCAAAGAAATAGTTCCGATCTGGAAAAAGGAATTCTACGAAGACGGAGAAGTGTGGATTGAAGGACCCAAATAAAATTACGAATTACGAGTGACGAATTACGAATTGGAACAGACTCTCCGGTAATGGCCGCTCTTTCTTTGGTATGTTTTAATTCGTATTTCGTCACTCGTAATTCGTAACTATATTTCGTGGCGGTGTTCGAGCGCCTTGGACATCGTCACTTCGTCGACAAATTCAAGGTCGCTTCCGACGGGCACTCCCAAGGCAATGCGGCTCACTTTAAC
>JAHFUH010000047.1 GCA_023265215.1 Acidobacteriota bacterium | reverse complement strand
TGCCCGATGGCGATCGCTCCGCCATTGACATTCACCTTGGCCGGATCCAGTCCGAGTTCCCTGATGCACGGAATGGATTGGGCAGCGAAGGCTTCGTTCAACTCGACCAGATCGATATCGGCTATTTTCAGGCCGGCCCGCTGCAGCGCTTTGCGTGTCGCCGGGACAGGCCCCATTCCCATGGAATCCGGATGCACGCCGGCAACAGCGCTGGCAACCACCCGGACGATCGGTTTATATCCGAGCGCTTTTGCTGTCTGGGCTTCCATCAACAGCACCGCGGCAGCTCCATCATTGACGCCGCTCGCGTTCCCTGCCGTAACGGTTCCGTCTTTCTTGAAGGCCGGCTTTAACTTTGCCAACCCTTCCATGGTAATGTCCGGCCTGGGATGCTCATCCCGGCCTACGATTGTAACTTCTCCTTTTTTCCCGTAGATCGATACATTTACCATTTCATCTTTGAATTTACCCGCTTCAAACGCCGCACCCCATTTCTTCTGGGTGGCAAATGCAAATTCGTCCTGCTCCAATCGCGTAATGCCGTATTTTTCGGCGACCAGTTCGGCGGTCTCGCCCATTCCAATCGTTCCGTATTTCTCTTTCATCTTCGGATTGACGAAACGCCAACCTATGGTCGAATCAAACACATTGACTTCGCGGGAGAAGGCTGTTCCGGCTTTGCCGGAAACGAAAGGCGAGCGCGTCATGGATTCGGTTCCGCCGGCGATGAATACGTCGCCTTCGCCGACTTTGATTGCCTGGGCTGCGCTATTGATCGCATTCAATGCCGATCCGCACAGCCGGTTGATGGTTTGGCCTCCGACTTCCACCGGGAAGCCGGCCAGCAGCAACGCCATCCGGCCGACATTCCGGTTGTCATCACCGGCCTGATTCGAGCATCCAAAAATTACATCCTCGACTTTGCTGGAATCGAGGTTGTTGCGCTTTGCTATTTCGGCAATACAGAGTGCTGCCAGATCATCCGAACGCACATCTTTCAGTGCGCCACCATAGTCTCCTACCGGCGTGCGAACTGCATCAATGACAACTGCTTCCCTCATCACATCCTCCTGTTGGCGCTTCGCGCCAATTCAAATATGTATGGCCTTACATCCTCGCTTCTTCACAGCAAAGAATTCCGAAATATATTCCACCTGCCGCTCAGCACCAACTATATGTATTGGCCGCCGTCCACTTTTATAACCTCTCCCGTGACATGTCGGGATCTTTCGGTGCAAAGGAATGTAACGACCCAGGCGACTTCTTCCGGCGCTCCCATCCTGCCAAGGACAATCTCCGCCATCGCTTTTTGTCGCACATCTTCAGGCGCCTGCTTAACCATGTCGGTTTCAATCAGGCCTGGCGCCACCGCATTGCAATTAACATTGAATTTTGCGAGCTCGCGCGCAACGGTCTTCGTCAACCCTATGATTCCGGCCTTTGCCGCAGTGTAATTCGCCTGGCCAAATTTTCCACGCATCCCGTTGATGGATGTGATGTTGACTATTTTCCCGCTCCCCTGATCTTTGAATAGCGGCGCTACCGCGCGGATATAATTAAAATAGCCCTTCAGGTTGATATCGAGCGCTTCATCCCATTGCTGCTCGGTCATTTTCCAGATCACGGCGTCACGGTTCACTCCGGCGTTGTTGACCAGAATGTCGATCCGCCCGAATTCTTTGGCAACAGTCGCCGCCATAGCCTGCGCATCATCATAGCTGGCCACATCGGCGCGCACCGGCAATCCGCGCCGACCCATTGCGCTGATCTGATCGCAAATCGCTCGCGCCTCAGCGTCATGCTTTCGATAATTGATCGCCACGTTAGCGCCATTCTTTGCCAGGTCGAGAGCGCAAGCGCTTCCGATGCCCAGGCTAGCCCCTGTTACAATCGCGACTTTCCCTTCAAGTTCCACTTATTTTCCCTCCAGGAAATGGAGTTTATGTTTGACAACTGTTTAAAATCGATAGATGGATTCCCAAAAGCGATGATTCACTTATATACGTTTCCCATGAAATAATCTATATGCTTTGCACCTGCAGCTCCTCTGTCCTGAATTTTTATGCCTCCCGGCTGATGCCCGTTGACGAAATATAAATTGTGCGTCATGTTAGGAGACATGAAAATCCGACAGAAATCGCTCCTATGGTCAGGACTGATCCTTACAGTAGCCTTAACCATCAGCCTGGCAGCCGCATTTGAGTCTTCTCAAGATCGCATTCCAGCCGCCGAATTCTCCAAAATCATTAAAACCTTCTCCGAAGAGGGGGGATACTTCCTTTCGGATAATCTCATTTCCAACGAGGACAGCTATTTATCAGTCCTGAACAAAATGCGCGAACTGCACGTTTCCGGCGGCGCCTATATCGGAGTCGGACCGGAACAGAATTTCACATACATCGCAAAGCTTCATCCCACGATCGCTTTCATAATCGATATACGCCGCGAAGCCCTGATTCAGCACCTGATGTACAAAGCCTTGTTCCATTTGTCCAAAGACCGCACGGAATTTCTAGCCCGCCTGCTCAGCAGGCGAATTACCGGTAAAGATACGCCCGGTACTGCTTCCTCCGTTGGAAAGCTGATGAATTATTTCAGCATCGCACCGGCTGATTCGGAATATTCCACTTCCAATCTGGCCGAAATCGAACGCACGATTCAAACCGATTTCGAAGTTCCCCTCACGCAACACGACCGGGATTTCCTTGAATATGCATTGAAGACCTTCTTTCGAGATGGGGTTGATATATCGTTCCAATTCAACTCCCCTCGCAGAGGCGGAGGATCCTTCATGCCCTCGTTGAGAGAGCTGATCGAACAAACCGATCCCGACGGGAAACCCGGAAGCTTCCTGGCCAGCGCCGATGATTATCAATTCGTCCGCGATCTTCATGAGAAAAACCGAATCATTCCGGTAACCGGTAATTTCGCAGGCCCCAAAACGCTCAAGGCAATTGCAGGCTATTTGCGAGATCACTCCTATTCAGTAAACGTTTTCTACACTTCCAATGTCGAAATGTACTTGTTTCAGGATGACGTCTTTGACGCTTTCGTCGAAAATGTCAGAGCTCTGCCTACCACCAACACCAGTATATTCATCCGATCCGCACAAGGCCGGGGGCGTATGTCGCTCGGAAATTTCCGCATGACTACGCTGCTGCAATACATTTCGGTCTTTAAAAAGGATCATCAGGCCGGCCTCTACCCGGATTACCGGACTATGGTCAATACTCATTACATTCCGTTGGATAAATAGTTCTGCCCTAAAAACAGAAACTAGAATCGGCTAAGCTTTTTATGGCAGCGTAGCGGCGAAAACAAAATATCAAGAATCCTATGTTAAAAATCTTTTACCGCATAAGAGCTTCAATCAGAACATATGCTGCCTGCAAATAGGAGGTTGGGCACAGCGGAAAACACTCCTTGCAGTCCCAGCAATTGCCCGATGCTATCTCGGGGATAAAACTTATCTCCCGTTTTGCCCCTCTATCGCTAAATCCTATGGCATTTATTTTCTTGACCTCGGCGCAGTACCTAACGCAGAGGCCGCAAAGAACACAAAATGAAGGCTCCTTTTCGAACCGGTCTTTGTCCGCTCCATATTCCTGAGCCAATGCCTGCAACGGCACGGAATCCGGCGCATGGGCCAGCAGTTCCTCAAGGAGAACCTTGCGGGTTTTGTCAACTTTCTCGGATCTGGTTCGCACCGCCATATTTTCTTCCACGGGATAAACACATGCGGCAATGAGGCGCGTCCTGCCGCCGGTTTCTGCTTCCACAATACAAATTCTGCAGGCGCCGTAAGATTCCAGTTTCTCGTGGTGGCAGAGCGTTGGGATGTTGATCCCAATGCTTTGTGCCGCCTGCAGAACGGTCATCCCTTCCTTCGCCTGAACTTTCCTGCCGTCAATTTGTAAAATGATCTCATTCATGCTATTTGCTCTCCCGGACAAGAGTTCTCGCTTCTTCGGGGATGGCATTTGGAACCGGCTCACCGGAAATCCTTCTCACCGCACTAAAACGAGATGGGCAAACCTCAAAGCATGTACCGCAGTTTGTGCATTTATCCTGGTCAATAACATGAATCTGGTTCTTACCGCCCGTGATCGCCTCCGCAGGGCATTTTCTCAGGCAGATCATGCATGCCTTGCATTTTGCCGGATCAATGTAGAAAGCAATCAGCTCTTTGCAGACGTAAGCCGGACATTTTTTATCTCGGATGTGGGCATCATACTCGTCACGGAAGTATCGTATCGTGCTCAGAACGGGATTGGGGGCGCTTCCACCCAGGGCGCACAGGGATGCATCCCGGGTCGTCTCCGCAAGATTTTCCAGGAGCTTGATGTCCCCCTCTTTCCCTTGTCCCCGGCTGATATTCGTGAGAATCTTCAGCATCTGCCGGATGCCTTCGCGGCATGGAGTGCATTTCCCGCACGATTCTTCAGTCAGAAAGTTTAGAAAGTACTTGGCGACATCCACCATGCACGTGTCTTCGTCCATCACGATCATGCCGCCCGAACCCATTATTGCGCCAACTTTGGCGAGTTCGTCGAAATCGACTCCTATGTCGAGGTGCTCTTCCGGAATGCATCCTCCGGACGGGCCGCCTGTCTGCACGGCTTTGAACTTCTTCCCCCCGGGGACACCTCCTCCCACATCATAGATAATATTTCTCAGGGTTATGCCCATGGGCACTTCTACCAGGCCTGTATTCTTTACTTTGCCTACAAGTGAAAAGATCTTGGTGCCCTTGCTTTTCTCCGTGCCTATGGAGTTGAGGAAGCCGGCACCCTTGTTAACAATCAATGGGACATTGGCCCATGTTTCCACGTTGTTAATATTGGTCGGCTTGTCCCGGAGCCCTTTCACTGCCGGATATGGTGGTCGTGCTCTCGGCTCGCCCGCTTTGCCTTCGAGAGACATGAGGAGAGCGGTTTCCTCACCGCAAACGAAAGCTCCGGCGCCCCTGTGCACTTTAACCGTGAAATCAAAGCCTGAACCAAGAATATTTTTCCCGAGGAAGCCGTGCTCTTCGGCCCGGCGGATCGCAATCGTCACATTCTCCACTGCCAGCGGATATTCCTGACGAACGTAGATGTAGCCTTCGTGCGCGCCGATCGCATAGGCTCCGATCGTCAGTCCTTCAAGAACCGAGTGAGGATTCCCCTCGAGCAATGCTCTGTCCATGAATGCCCCGGGATCTCCTTCATCAGCGTTGACGACCACATACTTTATTTCGCCTGGGCTGTTGCGGGCAAATTCCCATTTCTTTCCCGCGGGAAATCCGGCGCCCCCCCTGCCTCTCAGCTTAGATTCTTTTACCAGTTCGACAATTCCCTCCGGTGTCGACTGGCACAGGGCTTTTGCCAATGCAGAATAACCGCCAACCGCGACATAATCTTCAATACTCTTGGGGTCGAGCTTGATGTTATTGCCGATAAGAAGCCGCATCTGGTTTTTATAAAAAGGTATGTCGGATTCGCGAACCGATTTCTTATCCGTGGCCGGATCAACGTAAAGCAGCCTGTCTATGACCTTCTTGGCACGGATGGTTTCAGAAATAATCTCTTCTGCGTCGCCTGGCTGAACCTGGAGGTAACAAATTTCTTCAGGATATATCACGAGTACAGGGCCCCTCTCGCAAAAGCCGGGACAGCCCGTTTCCCTGACATCCACCTTAATATCCACCTTGGCTTCAAGGCCCTGTTTATTGATCTCCTTTTTCAGAGCTGCGACTACGTTGGCTGCGCCCAGGGCAAGACAGCCGGTTCCGGTGCACACGGCGATGCAAGCCTTCTCGGGATCCTTTTTGGATAAAATTTCCTTTCTGAAATTTTCCAAATCGGCAGGCGAATTTATCCTCGACATAATCTTTTCCTAAGCATAATTTTTCAAAACAGCTTCCGACTGGGCCGGCGCCATCTTGCCATGATATTCGCCGTCAATAACCATTACCGGCCCAAGGGCGCAACAGCCAACACAGCCAACAGTTTCCAGCGTGAACTTCAAATCGAGATCCGTTTCGCCGGGTTTTATTCCAATAAGGTCCTGAACCGAATCCAGAAGACGGGGAGCGCCGCGCACGTGACATGCAGTCCCTGTGCACACGTGGATCTCGTGGCGGCCTTTCGGAATTAAACTGAAAGCTTTATAGAAAGTAACTATATGATGTATCCGGTTTAGAGGAACATCCAGTTTCTTGCTGACTTTGTCTATTGCTTCTTTGGAAACCCAGCGGTATTCACGCTGAATCGCCAGCAATATCTGGATCAGGGCACTGGGATCGCTTTGGTATTGGTCGATGATCTCGTCAACTTTATCTTCAAACATAGCTGCTTTCCATTTTTATAGCCCGGATTATTCATGAAGCTTCTACTGCGGCGGCGGATCCGGGCATGTCTACTGCGTTGCGCTCGGTCGGATTCCTCGACGTACTGTCGAGTACGCCTGCGGAATCCTCTCGTCGCGTGCCTTGTATCCATGCCCGTCTGCGCCGCCTCGCTACGAACCGTCATGAATAATCCGGGCTAGTGATTAGGGCCGGAGCCGGAGTCGGTATCGGGGTCGGCTCTGTTCTTTGTAAATTTCGACCTCGATACCGATCCCGACCCCGATACTTCATAATCACATTCTTACCGAAACGGGTGCATAGCGCTTCTCGTTTTCGTCGAACCTGGCTAATCCCTGTTTCGCCGTGTTGATGAGATGCTTGGATACTTCAGACGGATCCATTCCTAAAGCCGTAGATATTTCTCCGGTCGACCGCGGCTTTTCTCTAAGGAGCGCCATGATCTGGCTGATCGCCAATTTATCCGCGATCAGTTCTTTAAACAAGCTGTTCACCTCATCACTGCTGAAGAAGTTTTCATATTCTTCAACCGAATTGAACCGCACTCTCAACCTTTCCCTCTCAACGAGCCTGATGTAGGGAACAAGCTTTGTGGCCGCTTCTAATCTGAAATTAAGATCCTTCTCATCCACTCCTTCGCCTTTGCCAAGAAGCCCCAATGCTCGCAAATCGCCGGAAAATTCATTCATTACCTCCGCAAACCGGATCCCTTCGCCGGCGGACAATGATTCCATCCGGAGCCTTGTGGGATTCACACCGATATGTGCAAGTAATTTTTTGCACAACTGCACCATGCTCGCAGCGTGGTGATTTCCATCGGTAATATAGTGGCACTCGTTCAAGTGACAACCGCCAATGAACACTCCGTCTGTTCCATTCGAGAAAGCCCGGAGCACGAATGCCAGGTCCACTCTTCCGCTGCACATCACGCGGATCAGCTTAATGTCTGTTGCATATTGTTGTCTGGAAACTCCAGCCAGGTCGGCAGCGCCGTATGCTCACCAATTGCATACAAAGCCCAGTATCCTTAATTTAGAACTATGCCCTGAACTCATCGCTGTTCGCCTCCTTTCTCGGAAATTCCGGTGGAACCGCAGCATCAATCTGGTCCAGGATGGCTTCATCTGTGTAATGCTTGAGAACAATAGCCCCGGTTGCGCAGACGGTATTACAGAGGCCATCTCCCTTGCAAAGGACGGGATTGACCCGGGCCTTTTTGCCTTGCGGAGTATCATAAAAATCTATGGATCCATAGGTGCATGCCGTAATGCAGGCGCCGCATGTTACGCACTCGCTCTCATTCACCTCGCAAACAGAACCGGAAGCTGTGACCGTATCGTGGGAGAGAAGAGTCAAAACCCGGCCGGAGGCGCCATAAGCCTGGCTTACCGCTTCCGATATGTGCTTGGGATAATGCGCCGTCCCGCACAGATAAACGCCTTCGGCGCCGAAATCCACGGGTCTCAGTTTGACATGCGCTTCCTGGAAAAATCCGTCCGGATTCAAAGTTGCTTTGAACAACGCGGCTATTTCTTTGCTCGCAGCAGAAGGAATGATTGCGGCGGCCAGCGCAATCGCATCCGCGTCTATTGCAAGCTCCATTCCTAGTATCGGATCCGTCACGACAAGCCTAAGCACGCTTTTGCCATTTTCCTCAACAGCTTCAACCTGAGGCTTATTATCCACTTCATAGCGAATGAACTTCACATCCTTGTCGGAGGCTTCCCGGTAATAGTCCTCTCTAAATCCATACGTCCGAATATCCCGAAAGAGTATATAAACGTCCATCCGGGGATTTATTTCTTTCAGTTTCAAGGCGTTCTTGATGGAATGACTGCAGCATATCCGGGAGCAGTAATTTCTGTCTTCCTGCCTGCAACCTACGCACTGAATCATGGCCAGGCATTGTGCATTCATCACCAGTTCATTCCTATGGACGATCTTCTCTTCCAGCTCCAGCTGTGTCAATACCCTGTCGTCCTGCCCGTAGAGGTATTCGGCGGGTTTATACTCATCGGCTCCGGTTGCAATGACGGCTGCACCATGCTTGATTGTTGCAACCATTCCATTCGACTTAACTTTAGTTACGAAATTCCCAACATACCCCGAAGCTTCTACAATCCTGGCGTCGGTATACACATGTATCAGCGGGTGCCGATATACCTTTTTTACAAGGTCCTGCATATAGGATTGAACATCCAATCCTTCCAGCGTGTAATAAATTCGTCGCGCCATTCCTCCCAGTTCGGAATCCTTTTCCACCAGGTATACTTCATGTCCCTGCTCAACAATGCTGAGAGCGCTGGTCATTCCTGACAAGCCCCCTCCGACCACCAGGGCAGATTTATGGACCGGCAAATCAAATTCCTGCAATGGCGCCAAATGAGCAGCCCGGGCCACTGCCATCCGGACTATGCCTTTAGCCTTCTGGGTGGCATCTTCCTTTTCTTTTGAGTGCACCCAGGAGCAATGCTCGCGGATATTTGCCATGTCATAGAAGTATTGATTAATGCCGGCTTCCCGAAGAGTATCCCGGAATAGCGGCTCATGCGTCCTGGGAGTGCACGCGGCCACGACGACGCGATTGAGCCCTTTCTCCCGGATCGAAGTTGCCAGCCGCTGGGCTGAATCGGTTGAACAGATGAAAAGGCTTTCTTCCGCGTGGGCGACATGAGGCAGGCTCAATGCATAATCAACCGTGGAAGGAACATCCACAACTCTTCCGATGTTTGCCCCACAATGACAAATATAGACTCCCACTCTGGGTTCTTCTTTCGAAACATCCCTTTCCGGCGGATACACTCTTTTTTTGGCCAGCTTCCCTCTCCGATAGTTCAGGAGCGCACCGCACAGGGAGCTGGCTCCGCTGGCAGTCACGACCGATTCGGGTATATCCACGGGGCCCTGGAACGCTCCACTGATGAAAATCCCCGGGCGGGAGGTCTCCATGGGATTTACAGGATTCGTCTTGCAGAATCCGTGCGAGTTAAGCTCGATGCCGAACTTGTTCGCCAGCGATTTGAAATCCGCAGGAGGATTCAGCCCGACAGACAAGACTACCATTTCGAACTCTTCCTCTTTCACTCCGTCTTGGGGCGTGGAATATCGTATTGTCACATTTTTGCTGCCCGGGATCTCTTTCCCCACCGAAGTGTAGCTTCTTATGAAACGAACTCCTGGAAGATTCTCCGCTCTCTGATAGAAGCGCTCAAAATCTTTGCCATAGGATCGAATGTCATTGTGGAAAATAGTGCACTCGGCCTCAGAATCGTGATCCTTTGTCAGAATAACCTGCTTTTGGGTGTAGGTGCAGCAAACAGCCGAGCAGTATGTTTTGCCGCCTGGAATAACCTGCCGAGAACCCACGCAGTGAATCCAGGCTACTTTGTGCGGGTGATTCTTGTCTGTCGCGCGTCTTATCTCCCCTTCATAAGGCCCGGTAGCGCATAGCAGGCGTTCGTAATCCAGGCTGGTAACCACGTTCTCATATTTCCCATATCCATAGTCGGACCTTAGCCTGGGATCAAACGGCTCAAAGCCTGGAGCGAGAACGACGGCGCCTACTTTAATTTCCATCCTCTCAGCTTTTTGATTGAAATCTATAGCATTCGCTTTGCAGACTCCCTGGCATATCTTGCATTTCTTTTCTTTCAGATACAGGCAGGTGTCATCGATATAGGTGACAAGCGGGATTGCCTGGGAGAAATATATATGAATGGCTTTGTTGGATGATATTCCCTGATTGAACTGGTCCGGGTATTTAACCGGGCAATATTCCACACAAACGGTGCAGCCGGTGCATTTGCTTTCTGAAATATATCTGGGTTTTTTAACCAGGGTCGCTCTGAAGTCGCCCGCCTCCCCTTCTATGCTCTCGACTTCAGTATAGGTCAGGATTTCAATATTAGGATGCCGGCTGCACTCCACAAACTTTGGGGATTCAATGCACATGGAGCAGTCATTGGTGGGAAATGTCTTATCCAGCTGAGCCATGTGGCCGCCGATGGTCGGCGATTTTTCCACCAGGTAGACCTTAAAACCAGCGGTGGCAAGATCAAGAGCGGCCTGAATCCCGCTGATCCCTCCCCCGACTATCATGACATCCCCGAAATTGCCGGCTAATTGTTCTGCTGGTAAATTGTCCAATTTCCTATTCCTTGTCCGATCATCGGGCCGGGGTCGGTATCGGGTCGGTTTTTAAAAATTCGACCCCGATACCGACCCCGACCCCGATGATTTCAATTAGGCTCCATCTCTAAATAACTTCCTGAAATACTTCCGTTATATCGCTGACCTTCAGAGAGTCACTATTCTCCCGGTTCATCCGGCTATCTTCAAAATTGGTGATGCAATACGGACAGGAAGTGACCAGCATTTCGGCGCCAATCCCCACTGCCTGATCCAGTCTCAGGTCGGAAAACCTCTCTCCCTTTGGGGTTTCCATCCAGATTCTTCCGCCGCCGCCTCCGCAACAGAGGCTGTCGACGCGCGAATCGGGCATTTCGCTCAGCTGTACACCCGGAATCTTTTTCAGGGCTTCTCTCGGCTCATCATATATGCCGTTGTGCCTGCCGAGGTAACACGGATCATGATACGTGATTTTTTTTACCAGCTCTTTTTTCAGCGCCAGCCTTCCCTCACGAATAAGCTCAAACAGGAACTGAGAAATGTGCACGACTTCGAAGTTCACCTTGAATTCAGCATATTCATTTTTAAATGCGTGATAGCAATGCGGGGAAGAAACCAGGATTTTCTTTACGCCATGACCGATGAAGGATTTGATATTCTCCCTGGCCAGGCGTTTGAATAATTCCTCTTCACCGGTTTTGCGGATGCTTTCGCCACAGCAGTTTTCCATGGCGCCCAGAATTCCGAAATCCACTCCAGCGTTGTTGAGAATATTGGCCGTAGCCCTGGCCACCCGTTGCAACCTTGGATCGTAGCTGAGATAGCAACAGGGAAAATACAGAATTTCCATTCCTTCAGTGAATGTCTTAACCGAAAGACCTTCCGCCCAATTGGCCCTGTTGTTACGCTCTCCGTTCAATGGATTACCTTCAACGGAAAGACTTGAACTAACCCCGCGCACAGGCCGCACGGGAGCCGGGAAAACCCCAAACTCTGTAGCCAACCTGCGTGAAGCTATTCCGACTTCAATAATTCCCACGCCTCTTGGGCACTTTTGAGGACATCTCCCGCAGGTGGTGCAGCGCCAGATTTCTTCGGTTTCTATTTCAGTCAAACCGAAAGCAGCCTGCCGGATCAACTTGCGCATGCTGAAGGTTCGCACCCTGTTCCACGGGCAAACCGTATCGCACAATCCGCATTGATAGCAGTATTTAAAGGCTTCTCCGCCCTTCTCTTTGATGCCATCCGCGATTTCTTTGAAATCGGCTATATTCTCCACTCTACCCTCTTGGAAACGCCACGGATTCCACAGTTTTAGTTAAGTCAGTGCAATCTGCAAAATCTGCGGCATTTTTACATATTTCAAATTGCCTATTCCTTCTTGGACATGCGGGCTATGGCGTCCGTTACTTTCTGCAATCCATACTTGCTCGCCAAGGACTCCAATCCTATTTCCATTTCATCCAGTTTTACTTCCTCCTCCGCTTCCTCTTCTCTTTCCTCGTAGGTCAGGGCAGCATTCAGGCACCATTGAACACACATGGGCTCGGGCAAAGGCGGATCGGATTCGCACATATCGCATTTAAGAGGGAGACCGGAATCGGGTTCTTTGAAAACACCCCTGGATGGGCAGGAAGCTCTGCAAAAACTGCACTCGTCGTATTCCTTCCCGTCAATCACATATTTGCCCCGGCCCATACATTCGGCGGGAGCATTCTCACCTGCGTATACAGGAAGATAAACATCCTTCAGGGCATCATGAATCAATTGGATACGGGCTCGCGCAGGGTTGTTGCTGCTGAATTTCGGCGTTGCGTGGAAAGCGGAACAAATGACTTCACACGCCCGGCAACCATTGCATTTATCCACATCGATTTTGATTACCTTGACTTTCCTCTTAACTTTGCCCATTTCCTGTGATCCCTCTCTTTTCGAAATCGTCGGCAACGTAATCCAAATCCAATTCCTTTAAGGAATCTTTTGTAGGAATGCCCTGATCATCCCAACCTTTAAATTTGTAGTAAGCATCCAGGAGCTTCGCCTCAAGCTCGGGAAATCTCTTTTTCCAATGGTCTTCAGGCGGCTTTTCATCCGCTCGCCTCATGCCTCTACTTACATTGACCGCCCTGAGCAAAGTCCGGTTCCTCTTGGTTATTTTTTTCAGTCCGGCTTCATCCATATCAATCCCGGTCGCGGATGAGATAAGGGCCGGGTAATTGTGAATATGATAAGGGGGCTTCAGGGGGAAGGACGACAAACCGGCGCACATGCCCACTGCGTCATCGATGTAATGCATCATCTCCTGCCAATCAACGATATCGCAGCTTGCTTCAATATCGGGGTAGTTCGGATTGGAAAATTCCCCGCGAAATTCCCACTTCCGGAGATACTCCTTGAATTTGTCATCCGGAACGTGGATCCAATCTCTGATAAATTCTTCCGTCTCTTCTTTTGTTAGAAAAGGCGATTGCGGGAACTGCCCTTCAATCTGGGTGATGTTTATCTTTTCTCCGGTTGAATACATCAGGAAATAGACGGGATTCAGCATTCCAAGTTTGAGAGGCAGTTGCTCTTGTTTCTTGATATTGTTGTGAGCGTATTCCTCCGCGCCATTTCCAATCTGCTTGGCTGCCCAATAGGTGCCGTTAGCCAAAACATCGCCAATCCCTTCCCGCCGGACAATTCTGTCCAACAGCCAGTAAAATTTACCATCGCTATCGGAAGGAATTCCCTCCATATCCTGATCTTTCAGGATTCCGGCTTCTTTGAGCTCGAGAGCGAAAGCCATCACTTGCGGGGCTGTGAATCCGTCGACTCCATACTCCGTGGCGCGCTGAGCGATTTTAAAGCCAAAATCCAGATCCGAATAGGCCGCCATCGTATAGGTGAGTTTTGAGAAGCATTTCATCATGTAGGTGGAGATTCCCGGGATGGAAATTGTAGCAGCGCATTTCATCGGGCAGTTGTAGCAGCTGATCAGACGCGTCCGCGCACTCTCCTGAGTTTCCCGCCACTTTTCTTCGATTTCCTTTGTCCAGAAATCCTTTCTTCGCGTTCGGGAATTTCCCCACATGAAATTTGTGGTATGCCATTCCTCATCGATGAGCCTCATCTCTTGTGGCGACCCGAGCCCGGCCAGGATCGGCATTACACCCGGAATCGGCTTGCTTTCCCGGTTTTTGATGTATTGGAGCACTTCGCTGCAAAGCGCCATATAATCAACCGGCCGAGCGACATTAATGTCCTTAGTCCCCCGAACCACGATCGCCTTGACCCCCTTGTCTCCCATGACCGCGCCTATTCCGCCCCGGCTTGCACTGGATCTGCCCTGCTCGATGGAAGCAAAATAGACCCGGTTTTCCCCGGCTAGGCCGATGGCAGCCACTTGGGCGTTCGGCTCTTTCAGCTCGCGTCGAAGTATTTCCGCGGTTTCATTGGAGCCTTTGCCCCGCAAGTGAGAGGCATCGCGGATTTCCACCTTGTCGTTGTTTATCCACAAATAAACCAGCTCGGGAGATTTGCCGCGAAGGATCACCTTGTCATAACCGGCGTACTTCAGTTCCGGCGCCCAAAATCCGCCCATCATGGAATATGCCGTCAACTGCGTCTGCGGGGAAATGGTGGTGACAATAGTTCGGTTGCAGCCGGGAGCCGGCGTGCCACACAAGAGGCCGGAGCTGAAAATCAGGAGGTTGTCCGGAGAAAAAGGGTCGGTCTCAGGCGGAACTCTATCCCAAAGCAGCTTTATGCTTGTGCCCAGCCCGCCCAGATGCAGCGCAGTCAGCGCCGGATCCGTTTCCACTCTTTCAATGTTTCCCCGGGATAAATCCACTTCTAAATTAAATCCTGTTTCGGCATACCTCATGCTCTTAATCCCCTTTGATATTGATCGTCATTCGGGACTCCGGCTGCGTGAGAAGCACCAGCAGCCTGTTGTACTTTCACCACGGGCGGCTAGATCTCCTTCTCCAAGGGCAACATGTTTAACAAATTGAAGCCTAATGATTTAAAATAGGATATTAGATCTCCCTCATACCACTCGACCAGAGTCCGGACTTTTTCGACATTCTTCTTCCGGAAATGATCGAGGAGCATTGAGCCCAGTTTACGACCTACCCCCATCCCCTGGTATTCGCTGTCCACTCCGAGGATCAGGATCCAGCCGGTCATTTCGCCGCGACCAAATTCCCACCGACGGACTTCTCCAAGAACAAATCCGACGAGTTTCCCGTCAATGTCCGCTCCGAGGTTCAAAAGGGGATCGCCGTGCTGCAGGCGGTAGACTGTCGTATCTTTCAGGGAGACCAGCCTGTCTAAACTGTTGGATTTCTGTTCTTTGATGATCTTTTCCTGGATGCGCAGAATGTCGTCCAGGTCGTCCATCCCGAGAAACCGGATGGTTACATCTTTCGAAACATCCGTCCAAAGCTTCGTGCGGCCTATTTTGTTGTAATGAATCTTGCCTTCCGCCCGCATTACCTCCAGATATTTGGCTACGGTATGGCGCGTGAGATTAAGCTGTTCCGACAACTCTTCCAACTGAACGCCGGATCTGGCGGACTGAAGGATATTTAAAATACCGTCCTGGATGTTTGTTTCCATAATTGCGGTTACCGATATTGGTAACCATAACCATAGACTCAGGGCAAAGCAGTGTCAATGAAAATATTGAAACCAAGATTCATAGAAGGGAGAAAAGCCTTTCGAGACTTCGCGCTGTTTTCCGGTAACGCTAAGACGCGAAGTCTCTAAGGCTCTGGTAATTAGGAGTCTTTCCAGACAGGTTTGCGGCGTTCGATGAATGCGGTTATTCCTTCGTTGCCATCATGGCTGGTGAGCACTTCCTCCACATACTGACGTTCAATTTTCTCCAGCGGCGTTTGAAGTGCTGCAATGAGTCCTGACCCAATCCGGGCTACCCTATTCGCCTGCCGTATCGAAAAGGCGGACAGGGGACGGAGGTTCTTCCGATACCACTCCAGAAGCTCCTCTTCGGAGTTGCCCGTTGAAAATATTGCCGAGACCAATCCGGCTTTTTCCGCACCTGCTGCAGCGATGGTTGTGCCGGCAACAATAAGTTTCTCCGCCAGAGGACCGCCAAGCTTCTGTGCGCCGATTGCAGCCAGTACCGGCGGGAAAACACCCAGTTTGATTTCAGGGCATCCGAAATTGGCGCTCGGTGCGGCAAAAACAAAGTGGCATGCCAGGATCAGTTCGAAGGCACCGCCAAGACAGGAGCCTTCCACAAGAGCTGCGATGGGAACCGGATAAGCTGCGACCTGGCGGATCATCGCGTGAAAGCCGGCGAGCATCGAAGGCGCCTGCTCTTTTCGATGCTCCTCTACGGATGCGCCGAACGAGAAGTGATTCCCAGCGCCCCGGATAAAAACCATGCGCAGATGAGGATTGCTGCTCTGGGCGGCAAGAGCCTCGGAAAGCGCCTTCATCATTTCCAAACTCAGAACGTTTCCTTTGGGTCGGTCCAGCACAAGCCGGAGCAGCGTCCCATCTTCCAGGAGTGATGCGTTCACAATTGGCGAAGCTGTTTCAATAGCCATACAAACTCCTTTTTTGAAATCGGTATCGGTGTCGGGTTAAAAACATAAGTTGCTTTTTATAAACTCGACCCCGATACCGACCCCTACTCCGACCCCGAATGATTCAATTATCCTTAAATTAAATTATTTTCTCGGATCCATCACCATGCGTCGTTCGAGCTTATGCGCCGCCATATCGGCAAGATAGTCATTGACCTTGGACATGGGACCATAGGCGATGAAAGGATCCAATCTCACCTTCCCTTGTTCAATGAGGTTCAGGACTCCGGGATAGACCTCTGGAGGGCAGCCCCAGGTGCCATGCAGAGTGGCGTCGAAAGCCATAAGATTCGAGAGGCGCACATCGATCTTGCTCGGCGTATATCCCACTTGCAGCATCGTCGCTCCGCGCTCCAGCAAGCCATAGGCCGTCACCTGGCCTGGGGCGCTTCCGCTGCATTCAAAAATTTTGTACTTGAAAGTGGGCGCTCCTTTGGCAAAAGCTCGAACCTGTTTTCGAAGCTCCTTGGGATCGAGATTGGCGAGGTTGATCGTTTGTTCAGCCCCGTAATCGGCGATCAAGTTCAGGCGCTCAGCAATGATGTCACATGCGACAACTCGGGCGCCCAATGCTTTTGCGATTTGCACCACAAAGCTGCCTACACCGCCGGAGCCCACAACAATTGCGATATCTCCTTCGACAAGGTTGGCGCGGAGAATAGCCTGATAGGCGGTCGACACGGCGTCCGCAACAACAGAAAGCGCCGCCACCTTGGATGAATCGGAGCCTATCTTAATCAGTGGGCGAGCCGGAACCAGGAAATGAGTGGAAAATCCGCCATCGATGTCATTTCCCGGCATCTTCTGATTCGGGCAGGCATTTCCACGACCCGCAAGGCAGAAGGGGCATTCCCCACAGGGGAGCACCGCGGGAACGAGCACATTGCTTCCCACCAGGGATTCAAAATCCTTGCCAGCCTGAATAACGCGTCCCACGGCTTCATGTCCCAGCACAATGGGTATTCCCTTTTTTGTAGGTACCGATCCATCCGCGTAGCCCAGGTCGGTGTGGCACAAACCGCAGGCAATCACTTCCACGATAGCTTCTTTTGGTCCCGGATCCTGTATCTGCAAAGACCGGCGTACCAATGGGGCTTTTGCAGCCTCCAAGACGTATGCTTCTGCAGTAACTGTCATAGCCTCTCCCTTAAGTAATAAACGATCCTATGCTAATCATATCGGGGTCGTTGTCGGTATCGGGGTCGGTATCGGCTTTTCAAAGAATTGCCCCCCGATACCGACCCCGACCCCGACCCCAAACGTTTCAATAGCTGTTCACTCTGTCTATTTCGGTTTCCCCAGAACCTGTTCCATGAAGGACTCGTCCACAGGAGATCCCTCGGCCACAAGCTGACGATATTTGATAAAGTCGATCGTATCGCCGCCGGTGATTTTTTTTGTATTGAAAGCACCGAAACCCAAAAAGGCTTCGCCCATCATGTTCGCAGCCAGCCAGTGTCTGTTTGGATTTTTGATCTGATCCCAGAAGAATTTCTTTTTGTTGCGAATTCCATCGATGGACATCATCAGGCAACCGGGGAAAAGATTTG
>JAHFUH010000413.1 GCA_023265215.1 Acidobacteriota bacterium | reverse complement strand
ATCTCAACCAGTTCTCCAAAGAGAAAGAAAGCGGTTCTGTCGGAAGCCCGCGCCGCCTGCTTTACATTGTTGGTGACTAAGACAATCGTAAGATCGGCTTTCAGCTGTTGCAGCGCCTCTTCAATTCTGTGCGTTGAAATCGGATCCAGTCCGGAGCAAGGCTCGTCCAGCAAAAGCACCGAGGGTTCGAGCGTCAGGGTGCGGGCAAGGCAGAGGCGTTGCTGCTGTCCGCCCGACAAATTCTGCGCGGGTTCCTGCAAGCGGTCCTTAACTTCGTCCCAGAGATAAGCTGCCCGGAGTGCTTTCTCTATTTTCTCCATGCGCCGGCTTCGCTTCTCAAGGTCGAGTTTCAGGCCAAACGTCAAATTTTCATAAATGCTCATCGGCAGCGTAACCGGCACTGAGAATACCATTCCCACTTTGCGGCGCAACGCGGCAACCTGAACATCCCTGTCGTAGATTGAATGCCCGTTTAAGAACACTTCGCCCGAAATCTTCCAGTCCGGATCCAGGTCGAGCATGCGGTTGAGACAGCGCAGGAAAGTAGTTTTGCCGGCGCCCGCAGGGCCGATAACTGAAAGAATTTCTCCATGGCGAGCACCAATAGTGATTCCCTTCAGAATCTCGCTTTCCAAAAAACTGACGCGCAGTTCTTCGGCATATATCCCGGCGAAAACACTGGGAAGGATTTCAGAGTCTATTGCGTTCTCCAGTTTAGCGTCCATCGCGCAGCTTCTTGCGAATCCGGGCCCTGATCATGACCGCGGTAAAATTCAACAGGAACGTCAGCATCAGCAAAACCATCACTGTCGAATACAACGCGGGTTTGGTCGCCTCGACATCGAAAGCCTGCGTGCTCATGACATATACGTGGTATCCAAGCTCCATGAACTGATGATGAAGCTGTGTCGGAAGATGCGGCAAAGAATAGGCTGCGCCCGTGAACATCACCGGGGCGACTTCGCCGGAACCGCGGCTTACGGCAAGAATGCCTCCCGTCAGTATTCCTCCCGCGGCTTGGGGAAGAACTACTTTCCTTATCATCTGCCACCGGGTCGCACCAAGAGAGTACGCGACTTCGCGATAGTTATTTGGAATCGCCCGCAGTGCTTCTTCCGTTGCCACAACAACAGTCGGAAGGGTGAGGAGAGCCATAGTCAATGCGGACCAGATTATTGCCGGTTGGCCGTAAACAAGCCTCCCGCCGTACAGTCCCTTGTCCAATCCTCTCCCAACGAACTCAATGAAAAATCCGACCCCGAAAAGCCCAAAAACTATTGCAGGCACTCCTGCCAGATTTTGGATCGCGAGCCGGACCAGTTGAACGAGGCGGGAGCGTTTGGGCGCATATTCATACATGTAGACGGCTGTTGCGACGCCGAGCGGAATAACCGCTATAGTCATCAGAATTACCAATGCGGCAGTGCCGAATATGGCGGGGAATATCCCGCCCTTCGTAAAATGGTCTCGTGGAGGCGCAGACAGGAATTCCCAGGAAATCTTCTGCACTCCATGCGACACGATGTTGCCCATAATGATGACAACAATAGCGATGATGATCAGGCAGGCAAAAGCGGTGAGCCCTTGGGACAGGGCTCCGGCGAATTTTGTCCGTTTCATCCAGTCTGAACTCATTACGCTGCTCCCTGCAGTTTTTTCTGCAGTTTGCCCACCCACCAGCGCCCCGCAAGATTAATGACAAAGGTCAGGATGAACAGGAAAGCTCCGATAAAAAAAAGAACGTGATAATGGGGGCTGCCCTGCACAAGCTCCCCAAGCTCCGCCGCGATTGTGGCTGAAAATGTCCGGACCGATTCAGCCGGCGACCAGGAAAGCACGGCCGCATTGCCCGATGCCATCAGCACAATCATCGTTTCGCCAATAGCGCGCCCGAAACCAAGAATACATGAAGCAAGCACTCCCGGCATCGCAGCCGGAAGCACGACGCGTGAAGCTGTCTGCCAGGACGTCGCTCCCATTGCAACCGAGCCTTCACGAAATGCCTGCGGCACTGAAGAGAACGCATCTTCTGAAACGGTGTAAACAATTGGAATTACCGCCAGGCTGAGGCCGATTCCCGCCGTCAATGCGTTCAAACGAAAGGTCAAACCAAAGGCCGTTTGCAGCCAGCTGGCAATGACCATCAGGCAGAAAAATCCGACCACAACGCTGGGGATTCCGGCAAGCATTTCTATGCAAGGTTTTATGGTTTCCCGGGCCCAGGAAGGAGCAAACTCACTTGTATAAAGCGCCGCAGCCACCGCCAGTGGGATTGCGATCAGGACGGCAATTATTGTTACTTTCAATGTTCCGGCAAGAAGGGGCAGCAATGAATATTTTGGCGTTTCGGAGATCGGCTGCCATGTAAACTGGGCGGCCTCTCCAGGGTGCGCCGGCTGCGGCAGAAACAACTTCGAGAGCCCGGCTTCCTGCTGGACTTCCGAAGATGTGAACATGGGAAGGGCTTCCTTGCCGATAAAAATAAAGATCAGGATTAGAGATGCAATCGCAAGGAATGCACTCCCTTTGATAACAAAAGCCGCCATTTTATCGCTGACCATCCCCCGGAACACGGGAAATGACCGCGCCGCTACTTCTGGGCGATAGGGTAATATCCCACTGTTTCGCATAGCTTCTGTCCTTCCGGGCCAAGAACCCAGTCGATAAATGCTTTCACATCTCCCGCCGGCTCCCCGATGGTGTAGAAAAAGAGGTTCCGGGACAGTGCGTATTGGCCGCTTTTGACCGTGGCAAGCGAAGGCATCACTGCGTCGCTTTTGTCGTCACGGCGGACGGAAACAACTCGGATCCCGGAGGCATATGCGATTCCACCATACCCGATGGATGACGGGTCTTTGGAAACTGCATTCACGATTGCGCCGGTTCCAGGCAGCGTCTGAACTTCACGAGCAAAATCTTCATTGTTCAGCACATGTTCTTTAAAAAATTGATAGGTGCCCGAGCTGTTGTCTCTGCCATAGGTTACGATGCGTGCGTCCTTGCCGCCGACTTCCTTCCAGTTCGTGATTTTGCCGGTATATATCCCTTTGAGTTGCGGTTCCGTAAAAGACTGGATTGGATTGGATTCGCCGACATAAATCGCCAGGCCGTCCAGTGCCACCGGGATTTCTTTCACTTCGTTGCCGCGCCTGCTTTTGGCTTGCTGCTTTTCAGAATCTTTCATCGGACGTGAAGCTTCGCATATATCCGTGCCGCCATTAATCAGGGCGGCAATACCCACACCCGAACCGCCTCCCGTCACTTGAACCGTAAGGCCAGGATGTTCTTTCATGTAATTCTCGGCCCAGCTCTGCGCAAGAATCACCATTGTGTCCGACCCCTTCACTGTCACAGACCTGTGCTGCTCGCTTTCGCCGGGACCGCCGCATGCAGCGGAAAAAATGACCAGTCCTGACAAAAGAATCAACCCGATACACTTAGATCTCATGAATCCCTCCTCTCCTGCATTCTATTAAGGCAATGTGAAGGTATGACTATGGTTTTGTTAAGATTTGGTTAAAAGAGCGTATCCCCAGGGTTTGAATGGAGCGCGGGCATCTTGCCCGCATGAGGCTTGATGCTTTCGCAGTTAGCCATGCGGCAGGACCCCGCGCTCCATGATTTCAGTTATAATGATTGCTCCACCCGCAAAACGCTGACTGCGGGACACACTTGACACTGGGGTTAAAGGCGTTGTGAAAACAGCCCGGAGATGCCAGCTTCAGCGCTGGGTTCAACGCTGAAGGCGTTGCATCTCAGAGCCCAGGGTTGACCGCTGTTTTTTGCGGTCAACCCTGGGATAAAGGCATTTTATATCACTGCCCTGAAAGGGTTGCACACGGACGCAACCCCTTCAGGGTTGAAGCAGAGCCCTTTCATGTCGCGCCGCCATAGGCGGCGGTTTGCTCTAAAGCGAATCAATCTTTCATGGGTGCAGATATATGAAGAAGGGCGGATTTAAGAGCCGGCTTTTTTGGAAGATAGGGCTGGTTTATCTCCTGATGCTGCTGCTCGTTTTGATAATCCTGGACATTTATGTGGTTCGGGCATTAAAGCGCGAATATCTGGCTGCCGCATTTGCGCAACTGGAATCTCTTCTCGAATTGGCGAATAAAAACCCGCCACGTTCCCTGGATGCAATGGAGTTGAAGAAGTGGCCCGACTGGATGACCGGGAGCGGTATTCGGGTAACAGTAATTGCGGAGGATGGGATAGTTCTGGCCGACTCCGAGGGAGATCCCGCCAAGATGGAAAACCACCATGATCGGCCGGAAATACTTGAGGCTATGTCAAAAGGGAGCGGCCAGACTGTCCGTCATAGCGCTACTCTTGGCCTTGACCTGGTTTACATAGCCAAGCGCTTTAATCTGGGAGACGGACATCTTCTGGCCATGAGATTTTCCATGCCTGTTTATCGGGTGGATGAAGAGTTGAATGCTTTTCGCAAAAGGCTCTGGAGCGTGTCACTGCTGATCCTAGCCATAACGGGTGGCGTGTCACTGCTGTTCTTTCGTGCAATCTCCAGCCGGATAATAAGATTGAAAGAATTTTCCCGCAGGGTTGCGGAAGGGGATTTCCATCCCATGCCGCTCGAAGGCAGCGACGATGAATTGGCCGACTTGTCCAGTACTCTGAATCAGACGGCGCTCAAATTGGATGAGACAATTAGTACTTTGACGAAGGAGCGGAATCAGTCGGAAGCAATACTCGCGAGCATGGAAGAAGGAGTGGCGGTTATCGATTCCGAACAGCGCGTCATTTTTTGCAACAGAGCTTTCACCCGGGCAACGAATGCCCCGAAAACAAACTGTGAAGGCCGCCCCGTTGTGGAAATGGTGCATCATTCCGACCTGCTCTCCCTTTTTAAAAAGGCTCTGACCGGCAATGAGACTTTTCATGGTGAAGTTGTTGTGGGATCAATCCGGACCAGGAGCTTTGCCGTAACGTCGGCGCCGATTCACTCCAACGGCATTACTACCGGTGCTGTAATGGTGCTGCATGACATAAGTGAAATCCGAAGATTGGAACGAGCCCGCCGCGACTTCGTTGCGAATATCTCCCATGAATTTCGAACTCCATTGACCGCCATCCAGGGTTTTGCCGAAACTCTACTCGGAGGCGCTTTAGAGGACATCCTCCACAGCAGGCGGTTCATCGAAATTATCCACGAACATGCATTGCGTCTTGGCCGCCTTACCGACGACCTGCTCAAACTGGCCAGGATAGAGGCCGGGCAACTGCATCTCGAGATTCAGCCTGTTACGGTGGCTGGGATTGTAGAACCATGCATGGAGACGACCCGCGTGAAAGCCTCTCAAAAAGATCTGGTTTTGGAATCGGAATGCGCGGCTGATCT
>JAHFUH010000412.1 GCA_023265215.1 Acidobacteriota bacterium | reverse complement strand
TCCGGAGATAGGTGCTTTTCCCATAAGGATTCATTTTGGGATCGACATATCGCCGGGAACTGGAATAGGGCAAACCCAGCAGGAAATCGGCAAAATCATACCCCGAGCCTGTAATCTGGCGCCCGGTGGAATCGAGAAGCGCAGTTGAAAACCCTGAGAAACTGAATGTGCCTCGCCCGTTGGAATCGCTATAGGTATTGCGCTGAGTCGCAGCAAACTGGCCTCCGAACTGGAGACTGTGCTTGCGTTGAATCTTTTGCATCGACCCCGAGATGGTTAAGTTCTGACTCTTTCTAAGACTGGGGTTTGCAAGGGAAAGACCTCCATAGTTTGTAAATCCGATGGCTGGAATCCCATAGTTGATCGGATCCGTAGATACTCCTGTAATCCCCAGGCTTCCCTCAACATTATTGGTATACGAAAAAGGATTGGTGCTCTCGTTGGTCGTCCGGTTCAGATTGACCTGCCAATTCAAAATGAGTCGCGGCTTGAAACTGTGGTTTCCGGATAAGCCGATGCTTTGGTTACGACCGCTGGAACTGGAGTCGAGGCCCGGAAAAGTAGCTGCACTCTGTGAATGACTCCGTTGCGTGCTGAAGTTTACGGAAACACTGTCTTTCGAAGTAAGCCGTATCTGGCTAATTCGAATCTGGTACTGGTTGGAAGAAGAGGGCAAACTCCGCTGCCGGAAGTAGTTTTTCGTACACGGCCCATCCGCTGCACAAGGCATGTTTGCTTTTGGAATATATTGAAGCAGTCCCTGGGCAATCGGATCAATTGAGCCGACATTAGTGAAACTCGATGAAGGATCATTGGGATTTGAATATAACTTTACGGGCTGCGCCAAAACGGCCGTTTTACCCGTTGCAGGATCAAAAGCCAGATTATTGACCAGTGTCTTAGAGAAATCACCCGTGCGCTCCAGATCGGTTGGAACGGTAGTAAGAATATCCGAAGCGTTGCGGTTGCGGTTGCCGCTGTAGCTAAAGTTCCATGAGGGCACCCTGCCTCTGCCTCCGGGTCCCATGAAGCCCTGCTGCCTGTTGCCTGAAGATCCCCGGCTGGCCGTGGATGCAGTGGAACTGCCACCGCCCGTTGCAGCCGGCTTGCTTGCGGCGGTCGAAGCCTGTGAACTGCTCGTTGTGCTTGTTCCAGATGATCCTTGCTGGCTGCTCGTTGTGGTTGAAGCCGGCTGGCTGCTAGTTGCGCTGCTAACCGTAGCGTTTCCCATCGGAGCGCTTGCCGATGAACCTTGCGGACTGTTCGTTGCTGTGGATCCTTGCCGGGCGTTTGCCCCTTGCCGGTTAGTGGTAGGCGTTTGTGCTTTGAAGAAAGGCACATTCCCGCCAAGCGTAAGACTGTAACTATTCCCGATTGTGACGGGCTTCGGCAAAGTCCGGCCTGTTATGGAATAGCCGCGTGCGTTCAGAGCAGAATTATTGTAAGTCTCGGAAATGCTCCCTTGCACAATCGGCGGCTTGAAATTCGCGCCGCGGCCCCCTCTGCCGGCCATGCCTACAAATCCGCCTCCGCCGCCTCCGCCGCCACGCCCTCCGCCGCCTCCGCCGCCGCCAGGCCCTCCCATACCGCCGCCTCCGCCGCCCATGGCAAAGCTATTTCCGGCCTGCCCTCCGGGAGCGTTGCCCCCTGAGCCGGAATCTTGCATCTGGAATCCCATGCTCTGCGCCATGTTCATAATATCCCGGCGGAATCCCATGTCGTTCATATTCCCCGCATCCAAAGACGCGGAATTCCCGCTAATCAAAATGAGATTGTCGGTGGTGCGCGCAGCTACAGAAGCCGTATCGATCCCTGTTCCACTGGTGTCGAGCTGAAATCGATTCAAACCAGGGAGATCGGTAACCTCGGCAGTTTCAAAGGATGTTGTCTGCGTCGTCTGTGGCACCTGCTCTTTCGAGGAAGTCTGCGCCACTTTCGGAGCCGGCGGGCGCGCAGGCGACTTCATCTGAAAGACCAGCTTTTTGCTTGCTTCGCTGGAAGTATCGAGAGCGTCTTGGGTGACAGCGCTGAAACCCACGGTTTCGACGGTAACTCGATATATTCCGGCAGGCAGCGTTTCAATGGAAAAAGCGCCGTCCATATCGGTAAGCGTTTCGGCGAGTTTGTTTTCTTCGCCTTTGGCAATGCGAACGTTTGCGCCAGGAATAGGCGCGCCATTGGAATCAACAACTTTGCCTGAGATGGAGGTTGGATCCTGGGCAAAAATCATTGAACCGCATAGCAGACAGATGGAGATCAGGAAGTGTATGGGTTTTCTCATCGAAGAAAAATACGCCTTGGCTGAGAATTGTTACGAAATATTCATTTTTTGACAAAAATTAGACAACTCTTACAAATAGCAGGATTTGTAAAATCATTGGAGACTTTAAGTCTTAGTTCCCGATTTCATAAATACGGAGACACGTGGTCGATTACAGCTTCTCGGCTACAGGTTAATGATGTTTAGGAAAACTCGGAAAACAAGGATAGCTTCTGTTGCCAGGAAACCTGCGAGGGTACGATGTTCACGATTCCTGATTACTCTCGACCACATGAAGGTGGAGGGCGCAAATCGAGCTCTCCGGAAGCTTGGGAAGAATCTGGGAACCGCTCGCGAGTATTCGACAAATGCTTCCCCGTAGCCCGAGAGCAGTTCATGTTCTTCCGCTTTCATCACCGGGAAATAAAATGCGGTATAAAAAATGACGAAAACCAGCAGAAGCCAGTAACGCTGGCCTGCCACGATAATCCCCAATGCCATGAGAAAAGATCCGAAATAAAGCGGATTTCGACAATAGGCATAGGGGCCTCCGCGGGTGAGAGCCCTTCCCTTTTCGATATGCCCCGCCGCCCAGAGCCGAAACAGTGCGCCTGCTGCAGCAATTCCGCCTCCAATCCAAAGAGACCGGACTGAAGGATGCATCAGCCAAAGGAAAACAATTCCCAAAACGGTTCCGGCCGGCACACGTAATTTTTGCGCCCGTTTTCTCCAGGATTCAGAGGTCAATTGAAAAGCCGCTCCGTTAGTTTTTTTCCGTTTCCATTGTGGTGCGTTCCCTAGTGAACGGCGTTGCAAGCCATTTGTTGGCTTCAGCCTGAGCACCGAACGTATCATCTTTCGTGTTTAAAGCCTTGGTGTATTCGGCCGTAGCTCGCTGCCGCTGGCCTAAAATATCATAGATTTTCCCGAGGTAAACGTAGCACCACACTTCAATCCATTTGGGATCCTTGTCCCCATTCAGCGCATCCCGAAATGAATTAGCCGATGATTGGAGGTTGAACTGTTCATAAAAAACTTCCGCCATCCGGAAATGGGCCAGAGAGCGATGAGGATTGATTTTCAGAGCGCTTTCATAGGCGCGAATGGCATCGATAAAATCTCCTTTTTGCTTCAGATCATTCCCCAACGAAAGCTGAACGGCCGTTTGCAGTTCTTTGGAATCTCTCAGCAGCTTGTTGTTGGGATCCAGGTTAACTTTGCTGGGCATGGAAAAGGAGGAAACATCAAAGGCTGACGATTTACCATTCAGTTCAACCGTTGCTATCTCTTTCGTTTCGCCGCTTTCAACGCCGATTTCGATAGGCATGCGAAATAGATCCCGATCCTGTTTCACGGTTCCCGATACTCGGAATCCATTCTGAGTTTTAAAGATCACGTAATCTGCCTGCAATGAAGGCACTCCGGTTGCATCAACCCATTCGGCAAAAAACCAACCCAGCTCTTTTCCATATATCTTTTCAGCCAGCTTCTGGAAATCGGTCGTTCCGCCCCCTTTTCCAGTGTAATTATTAATGTATTGCTGAGTGAGGTCGCTAAATTTGGCTTCGCCCAGCATTCCCCGAAGCATTATCAAAATCCAGGCGCCCTTCCCGGCCACCACCGATTCATATTTTTCTGACCTGTATCCCAATCCGAACCCCAACTTCACGGGGCTTTTATTTTCAAATTTGAGTCCGAGCACTGCCAGATTTTGAGTCTCTTCCTTATAAGCTGCAGCACCTCCATTGTCGCCCATGAAAAGGGCGGCGGAAAAATAAGCCATACCGTCCTCCAGCCAAAGATCGTCTCTGCTCCGAATCCCAACAGTTTCTTGCCACCATTGATAAGCGATTCGCCGGGCCAGATCGCGAACAGGCGGCAAAGGCTGTGCAAGCTCGCTGCGGGTGACGAATATAGTGCCGAGCATTCCTGGCTGCCTTGCCAACTGATCGTCCACTTCCACGAGACGAAAACTGTTACCGGACAGGCTGGGTCCGTAAAGTTTTTTATAGTATTCGAGGATTTTGGCAGTGGCTTCGGCACTCTTCTCCATGGCCTCGAATTTACTGTCCTTTGCAAAACACTGCAGAGTAATGTCCCCCACCTGAACTTTTTTCTGGTTATACTGCCCGGCGACCAGTGAGCCGGGCAACACTGGTATTTTTGAAGTCCACGTGAAAGTTTCGTTTACTCCCTTGGTGATTACAGGCAACTGCACACCGGGTCCAATCACAGTCATCCCCAGCGGGACAGTAACTTCGATCGTTGTTGTTGCCCTGCTCACTAGGAACTGGCTGACCGGGAACCATTTCGCGGAATACATCAGGTATATTCCTTCCATCCCGATATAAGCGCTATTCTCGTCCCGCGTGTACATCCGACTGAATCGGTCCCGTTCAAATCCCCCCTGATATTCAACTGTGATCTTTGCACTCAATCCTGCTTCAAGATGTTTTGAGAAATGAACCGAAAGGAATCCAGGCCCGATCTCACTCTGGCCAAATTCCAGCTCTATGCCCTCGGCGTTCAGGACTTTTCGAACCGAAAGGTTTTCGCTGATTTCGAGCTCAATGCGGTCCGTTGATTCAAGCGGTGCGAAGGAGATCGTCGCCGCAGATTTCAACTCATGAGCCTCAGGATTCAGGGTTGTTGCTATCTTGTAGTCCAGGATTTCAATTCGAGGATGCGAAGGAGAAGCTTGATTGGAACTGGAATAGATCGCAGGGCTCATGACGGCAAATGCCAGACACGTCATAAGCCAGAATCCCAGGGTATTTTTTCTAGACATCTTGATTTCCTTTTACAGATTGACCGCCAGCGCGGTTCCTTCCTATTCTTGATTAAAGGTAGCTGCTCACCGTCACCGCTGCAGAAGCAGAAGCACAACGAACACCCAACCGATCGCGCACTGCTGCCAGTTTTGATCGCATGGCAGCGCTTTTATCAGGCTTCTCCATATATTCCAAGGCCAATCGGGCAAGCTCTTCAGGCCGGGCTTCGTCTTGAAACAATTCCGGCACGATCTCTTCCCCGGCTATTAAGTTTACAAGTCCTTTCATCGAAGTGCGAATCAGAACAGCGCCGATCGCCCAGCTTAAGGATGAAATTTTATAGGTTATTA
>JAHFUH010000411.1 GCA_023265215.1 Acidobacteriota bacterium | reverse complement strand
CAACCCGGCGCGGTGGAAGAACCGAACCCCAGGCCCCCATTGATGTCGAAGAGTGGATGACATATTTCGGCTTGGATAAAAAGGATGTTTAGGGCATGCGCAAGAATTACTTGGCTGTCGCTCAAAGACAAGGAGAACTCAGTTACGAATTACGAGTGACGAATTACGAATTAAAACATACTTATTTGATAGAGGCGCTGCCCCAATTACATGAGGATGATTCAACTCGTCATTCGTAATTCGTCATTCGTAATTCGCAATTATGTCCTGTAGTTGCCGAACTTCAGTTCGACGCCGAAATCCTTTTCTTTTATGTGATGCATTGCGGTTTGCAGGTCATCCCGGGATGGAGAAGATACGCGCACCTGCTCCCCTTGAATTTCTGCCTGAACTTTTCGTATTTTCAGTTCCTTAATCAGCTTGACGATCGCCCGCGCAGTCTCGATGGGTATTCCCTGCTGCAAATCTACCTCCTGGGTAACGGTGCTTCCGGCTGCCGGGAGAACTTTGCCCAAATGCAGGTTTTTAACAGGAACCTGGCGCCGGATCATCTTCTCCTGAATAACGTCCCACATCGCATTTATTTTGAAATCATCCGGCGCACGCAGGACAATTTTGTTTTCGGCCCGCTTGAAATCCGCGTCGACGTTCAAGCCCTTGAAATCGTATCTCTGACGGATCTCCTTCATTGCCTGGTTGATTGCATTGTCGACTTCCTGCAGTTCGCAACCGGTTGTAATGTCAAATGACTGTGAACCTGCCATTTTATATCCCCTCTATTTATTGGGAGACTTGGACTCCTTATTCAAGTTCTCAAGAATCCCGCCCAGCCTCCTGAGTTCGTCGCCGTACTTTGCCCAATCACCCTGCCGCTGGGCGTTGACCGCTCTCTCGTACGATTCTTTTGCCTGCTGAATGAGGTTACCGCTGCCGGGCTGCGCCGCTTTTTCATTTGGAGATGTAGAAGCAACCGGCGGATTTGCATCCGCTGCTGCCGGAATCTTAAGCTCCCCCTGGAATATTCGGGCGATGGACGCCTCCAGCGTTTCTTCCATTGCAATGCGATTCTCGTATGAAACAATCACGCGTTTTAGTTCAGGAATTTTTCCGCTCTCCGCGCGCAGGTAAAGAGGCCGGACATAAAGCAGCGCTCCTTCAATTGGAATGACCAGCAGGTTTCCTTGAATTACCTGGGATCCACGCTGGTCCCACAAAGAAATCTGCCGGGAAATCTCCGCATCCTGGTTGATGCGAGCCACAATCTGCCTTGGACCATAAACCAGTTTCTGCTTGGGAAAGCGGTAAACAACCAGCTTCCCATAATTTTCTCCGTCGCTCCGCGCCACCATCCAGGCGGACAGGTTATCCTTTCTGTCCGGGGTAAATGGGAGCATTAAAATGAACTCTTCCTGTTTTTCCTGGGGGAGCCGCATGATGGCGTAGTAGGGAGACATGGGATTTTCCCCACTACCGGAAGCCAGAGAGGGAACCTGCCACTTATCCTCCTTGTTATAGAAAATCTGCGGAGAGGCCATATGGTAAGTGGTGTACACCCAGGTTTGAACTTTGAATATATCTTCCGGATATCTCAAATGCCTCCGGAGATCAGGTGAAAGATCGGAAATGGGTCGAAACAGATTAGGGAATATTCTTTGATAAACTTTGATCAGCGGATCCTCTGGATCGGAAATGTACAACTCTACGCCGCCGTTGTAGGCATCCATGACAATTTTAACCGAATTCCGGATGTAGTTGCCGACCCCGGCAGTTGCAGTGGAATAAGGGTAGCGGTCTGACGTTGTATAGCAATCCTGGATCCAGAATTGCCGCCCTTCTGAAATGACCATGTACGGATCCTGGTCCAATGTCAAAAAAGGAACCAGGCGTCCCAACCGTTGTTTGATTTCTCGATAATAGAGAAATCGGCTTTCCGAATTGACGAGAGGAGAAAGGACGATATTGGCATCTTTGAAATAGATCGCAAAAAGCAGTTTTCTAAAAAGCGATTGTACCGGCACGCCGCCGGTGCCCTGGTATAAGGTATAGGCGTTCGCTTCTCCAGATGGGTAGTCAAATTCTTTCTGCCCGGTTTTTACGATGGCATAACCGCGAGTCATCTCCCCGTAATAGATTTCCGGACGTGTTATTTTGAATGCCGGATTGTTCGCAACCGGCGGAATATTCTGGACAAAAAGCTGTGGCAACCCCTCTGAAGTCACGCGGTTGACAGGTCCCAAAGCCAATCCATAGCCGTGAGTGTAGCTCAGCCGCTCATTAATCCAATTGGGCTCAGGCAAACTTGCTGAATTCAGTTCGCGCGGGGACAGCATAATCTGCTGCAGTTCGTTATTGACCGTATATCGGTCGTTGTCCACGCTCATGAAATCATAATAGGTTCTGATTTCCTGAATCTGTTTCAAGGCATCCAGCAGAGGTTCATGGTCCCAGAGCCGAATGCTGTGAATTGTGGCCATGTTGTTTTCAATATCCTGCGAAGTGAGAGCCCTGTCGCCCGACAAATTCCGTTCTTCCACGCTGGAAAGACCGTAAGATTGCAGAGTGGATTTGATATTGTGCTCAATCTGCGACCTTTCCTTGTCAAGTTCGTTTGGGGAAACGATGAATTTCTGAACAATCGCAGGATAGATATTTCCCAATAAGAGAACCACGAAATAAAGACCAACGGCGATGACAGCGCCCTTGTTATTTGCCGCAAATGCATTGAGAATCAGAAGCAATGCGCCAACCAGAGAAGCTATGGCAAGGAGATTCAGCATTGGGATGCGTGCGTACAGATCCGAATAGCTTGCTCCCCAGAAGTAACCATGATCTCCAAACAGGATTTCATAGCGGCTTAAGTAGGCACTGGCTGAAAGCAGCACAAAAATGAACGAAGCAAGCAAAGATACATGAATGCCTATCCGGCTTCTGCCTCCTGCAATCTGCAGTTTCTTCCAGGATAGAACTCCCTTGAAATAATAGAGCGCGACCGATCCTGCCAAAGCCAGAAAACTCAGGATCAGGAGAGCCTGCACAATCTCCTGCATCAGGGGGAGCGAGAAAAAATAGAAGGATACATCGCGTGAAAATACCGGATCGGCGGCATTGAAGGGCAAGCGGTGAATCCAGCGCCAGACCATTTCCCATTGGTTCGCCTCGTTGACGGCGAAGAAAAGCCCGACAACAAGCGAAACCAATCCGGTGATGCGCCGAATTGTTTCATGCGACACCCGGTACGCGGTAATTTGCCCGGTCGGGGTCGGGATGCCAATCTCGATAAGCCCCGGCCCGCGATTTGCAAAAGTAAGGTTCAGGTAAAGAAAAAGAAAGCTGACCAGCAGAGTTGTGGATCCAATTATGCTCTTGGCGTAAAGGGCCGTTGTGAATACTGCGGTTTTTCCAAGCTCCAGGAACCAGAGCCAATCAAAATACATCTCGACCGCAAAAGACATGCCGCCCAGTACTATAAACAAACCCACCAAAATAGAGATCCAAGTAATCCGTTTGCGCATAGTTACCCCGTCGGATTGGATGTTGTACCCGCCTGACAGCAGATATCATACACTAAAAAAGAAAAGCCGCCATAAAGGCGGCTTTCTTAACTATGCAAATCTTTACTTGCCCTTAGCGCCTGCTTGTGGATTTCGTAGCCTCGTGAACGCCTATTCCAAACCCCACAGAGCTTACAACTCCCGCAACAACGCCGGCTGTTATTCCCGTGCCGCCGGATGCCGTACCGGCAGTAATCACCGTTGCGGCCTGGCTGGCAGCTTCAGGGGAGGCTCCGGCGGCCTTCAGCGCTTCCATGGTGCAATCCACAACTTTATATTCGTAATTTCCGGAAGCCAATTTCCAAATCCCTTTGATCACAATCACGTTGGAATCATTTCCTAAAACCTGATATGCCTCGGTTCCCCCAACCACGCATTTTCCCTGAAGCGCATTGGACTGAAATGATTTGGTTGCATCCGTCACGCTGCGGCCACCCTTCAGCAGAGCGCCCTGGCCGTTCTGCGCAGTTGCAATAAGAGGGTTGTTGGGATTTACTTCCGTTTTCGCTCCAGTCGCACTATTAACTGCCACGAGAGTTCCTTCCTTAACAGTCATTACAACTTGTCCGCTGCGATTTAATCCTAATTCACCAATATGACTGGAATTGCCAACGGTTGTGAACCTGTAAGTTCCCGCATCGAATTTAACCTGTTCGCCTGCCAAAAAATTGAAGCGGAGCAATCCTTGGGAGGCTTCGACAACGAGCGTTTTGCCTTCGCGGGCGAAATTGGCTGCAGCCCTGGTCATTTCAATGCGGCTTCCGTTGGCGAAATTGATCAATGAAGGCTGAGCGGCAGTCACCATATCGCCGGTGAAAATTGTCGTCCCAGTTGGCGCTGAAAGGTTTCCAACTGTTGCATTGCCAACAGTTACAAGTGTACCAAGCGGGATAGCGGCTGCTGTTTCAGCCAAAGGAAATGGTCCCGTTGTTACCGCCATAGCAAGCGAAAACAGAATAGCTAGAGCTCTGATCCTTACCGACTTTGGAACCATCCTCGAATCCCCCTTTGCAAGCTTCTAACCCTATCCCTAAATAACATGATTGAGCTTGATGGAAATCTAATCGACAGCTCATTATCCCTTCATAAGAGGTATTTAAGGAAAAAGTTAGTTGTATTGGCGCGGAGTACGGGCGTCCAGCAAGCCTTGCAGCTTGAGGAACCAGGATTGGGGAGCACCCGGAAAGACCCAGGCAATCTGTTTTCCTGCGTATTTTCATACTCCTCGTCCCAATGCTTCCAATAACGCCGGGATCCGAGAATATTCTTCTTTTTAGAGAAGACAATCATCTATAGTGACCCTTATGCTGATCATCGCTAATAAAAAATCGGGTATCTCCATAAATACAAAATCGCTGGGCGCTCGGATTTCATTTTCCATTCTAGCCGCCCTATTGGCAATTCCAGCCATATATCAGAGTTATAATATTTTTCGTGCCGACCGAATTGCACTGTCCGGTGAAACCGTTTCAAATTACACCCGAGCCCTTCAGTACGATCCATCCAATGCTCAGCTGTGGTGGAAACGAGGTCGTCTTTACCATTATTCCGTCGGAAAGGTGGAACTGGATTTGGCATTGCAGGACTACCAAACTGCTTTGAATCTGAATCCCAGAATAGGGCAGGCGTGGGTGGACCTGGCCGATATTTACGAACGCATTGGAAGGACCTCTGAAGCGGAGGCTGCTTTAGGAAAGGCGTTTGAAGTCCAAACCTATTCGCCTTTAATTCGATGGCAGGCAGGAAATTTTTTCCTTCGCCGGGGAAACCTGCCCAATATGTATGAATGCTTCAAAATAGCCTGCCAATATGATGTCACGAAAATGCGGAT
>JAHFUH010000046.1 GCA_023265215.1 Acidobacteriota bacterium | reverse complement strand
GCAACCTCGTCGGTAAGTTTCTGGCGCAGGTCTTTCCCGGTATCGGAAATCAGCGGCAGATTGCTCGTGACTGAAAGTCCGAGTTGTCTCCGCTTGATCCGATCCAGCACTGAGAAAAGCATCTCCGCTCTGAAGCCGGATCGCGATGGCGCTTTCTCTATGTCGTCAATGAACAGATGCCCGCTGTCGGCAAGGTCGATCATGCGCAGGACCGGCGATTCATAGGGCGGCCGGCCGTCCATCGGCGTCTCCGCTTTCCGCAGATCCTCCATCAGTTCCTGCGCCGAAAGGAGAATGCATCTCATACCGGCGTCTGCCATCCAGCGGTACTGAGCCACAAGGAGATGCGTTTTACCCTGCTGGTAGTAGCCGCCCAGAAAATAGTTTCCTGTCGGATTCTCACGAATGGTTTGGATAGCGTTCCTCTGCCCCACGCTCCTCGGCTTGATTGTTTCGAGTCGGGCGTCTTTGTATTCCGGCCAATTCTTCAGGATTTCACTAATCCGCCCCTGCGCGATCCGCCGTTTCTTGCATTCACACTTCATAACTCTGCCTTCCACCGGAGACGGAACCCACCCGGTATCTGAGCATGCAGAGCATTGTGGTTCATGCGATCTCCGGGTGAAGTCTTGTCCGCTCATATCTCGGTCCGCTGCTGAAAGGATTCCTTTCTGCCGGCCGAGCAGATCCTTCACTTGCTCCATTTGAGTTTCCTCCTTTCCCGTCGTATTTCCCTTCAAGCACGCGATACGGATTCGTGTGATTGGCGACGAACCAATCGAAATCCGCCCGCCATCCGCGCTGGTTATCCCCGCAGAGGAACGGCGTGGATTGGCCTTTGGAGACTGCCGCCCGGAAGTCTGTCAGGTATTGTTCAAGGCATCCGCTGCTTACGGCCTGGTTAATCCTTGACCGGCACTTCGCCATTCGCTCACGGCTTCGCACCTTCACCTGGGGCAGCTGTTTGTTTTCCTGGTCGAAGATTTCGAAGAGAATTTCCGGGCCCGGCTTCGCCTTTGCGTTCGGAACTTCGACGGTTGCTTTTTCCGCCTTCGATCCTTCCGATTCGACTTCGAAGGGCAGGGGGCGCAAAGCGCCTATCTCTTCTATTTCTGTTCTTGTTTCTGTTCTTGTTCCTGCTTCTGTTTCTGTTCCTGGCATTGGAGGGCCTTCCAAGGGGCAGCCAGGGGCGTTCGATTCAACTGGAATATCCGGCAGGGAGAATGGCTCTCTGTATCTTCGATAGAAATCCTGACCGAAAAGCGTCGCAAAGTATGGCCGCAGGTCTTTCACAATCCCAATGATTCGCTTGTCTTCCTTCTTGAGCCGTTCGGCAATCTGATATTTCGCCATGCACGGGACCCATACCTGTTCGCGCATCAGGTCGTAATAGGCGAAGTCAATTCCGGAGAGCTCCTTTAGAACTCCCGCGGCCGTTTCTGACGATATCCCAACCTCATGGCATAGAACCGGCAACGGCAGATAGTAGAGGCCGAGCCAATTCGAGTTCGGACAGGTGATCAGGTAAAGCGCTACTACCTGGGCGTCCCGGCCTAAAAAACGGATCTTCTTGCCGGTCTCGCCGGTCCAAAATGTGGGCGCGACTTTGGCGTAATCTCTCATGAGAGATCTCCTCCGAATGACGATTGGAAATTCTCTGTCATTGGTGATTGGCGATTGGTAATTGGTTATTTAAAAAATGACAAATCACCAATCGCCAATAATCAATTCGTTTTTCTTTCAGCAATTGCGCCTTTGCGTTGGCTGTTTGTGGACATAGTAATATCTCCTTTTAATGAACGGTTTCCCCGTATTAGAGAAACTGGCCTCAGATCTGCGCGGAATAGGTTCCGCTTCTGAGAAAGCAGAGAGTCGAAAAGACAACAACCATAGTCGGAACGACAGATACCGTGGTCGATGTGATAAAACCCATGGTCAATGTGACAAAGACCATAGTCGAAACGACGGATACCATGGTCAGGATGGCGAAGACCATGGTCAAAGAAACAAAGACCCTGGTAACAACGGCAAACACCATGGTAAAAGCGGTAAGCACCATGGTCGAAGCGGCAAATACCATGGTAAAAACTATATTTACCATGGTAAAAATCGACCGTTGCCGGAAGCTTAATTCTTTCAATAACTTGATCAGCCTCTCCGACCATGGTATTTGAGGCATTTACCATGGTAGTTGCGACGGGGACCCTGGGATGTGAAACGAATACCATGGTAACAAAGCCTGAGACCATTCTGTTGACGACCGGGAAAATGGTCTCCCTGATCAAGAAGATATTGTGCGTCGCATATACCATGGTCTCCGTAATCGGGACCATGGTGCAGGTGAAGAACACCACGGTCCCGGCGTCGGGGACCACGGTCCCGGGTGCAAAGAAAACGGTGTCGGTCGCGCCGACTATGGTTTGCAAGGTTTTGTCCATAGGATTTATGATGGTCGAGTAGAGCTTCGCCAATCCGAAGCTGGTTTTTTTTGGAGCTCCAGCCCGCTCGCATCATTATTGATTTAGGAAATTCAACATCCGATCCAACTGACCGGCCACAACTCCACCGTATTTGTGCTTTAAAACTAATGTCAAGCTATTTTTTTATTTATCCGATTATTTTGTCCATGAAGAATTCTCACGATGCTTCACAAAGCCATTCGCGCTCATTTATGACAATGGGGGACGTTGATTCGGCTTCGGAAGTCAAGACATCGCTAAAGGAGATCTGGGGTCTTGGACAAATGAGCTCCTGGATCAAGATCCTTTTTGATCAATCCTAGCGTCTTCAGCACGGCGTAGGGTTCGGATTGATAGGTGGGATTGTCTGCCTTTCAGCAGTACCCTTACTGACAAAATTTGAAGCGAGAATCCGTCCGACGCGCTCCAAATAAATATTTAGCTCTTTGGGCCTGCAGGCGATTAGACCTGTTGTGGCTTTCGCATTTTTTGGGAAGGCTGCGACAGGAATGATCTCTTTGGTTGCACGCATTTCGGAAAACATTTATTTAGCGGGGAATGGTTTTGATGCGCAGGATGAAGGTTTCTTCATCTGTGATGCAGAAGCCGCATATCATCCTCGAATTGCCCTTTCAATTATTAGGCCGCATTTTCATCATACAGCAGCCGCAAGCCTTAATAGCAAAGGACTGCGCAAATTTGCCGTTTTTGTTCCAACCTGTATTAAAATCCACATACGAAGACTCAAGAAAGTTTACATAATGCCTTTGATCAGAAATCCAGAGGATCCGCGGGTGAGAGTCAATTTTGAAAAAAAGCTCTTTATCCCACCTATCCGCGGCCATGGTGAATGGATACTTATATAAAGAAAAGGACTTGGCTCAATGAAAAAAGACAAATTGTCTATAACTACTGTTCTATTATTTGTATTTTCTGGCTTGCCTAGCGCGTTTGCCCAAGCACCTTATTCAAGCAGCTCGAATGTAACTCTGGATGAAATACGACCACTGTGTCATGCCGCAGACTTATTGGAACGACAATCCGGCAAGCCTGTTACATACGAAGAAACAATATTGCTATGGCGCGGGGATAAAGAGGCAATGCAAACTGCGGGCGGTAGAATAAATTTGCTGCCAAAGCGACGAGCCTTCTCCATGCCCGTTGAGGCTAATCTCGATAAAACACCCACAGTAGATGCCGGGTTATTGAGCAAAGTGGTAAATGCTTACCATACGCAAACCGATGGGCCGCGTTTTAAAGTAACCAGCTCATCCTGGGGGCTCCACATTGTACCTGCTCAGGTGCGTGACGCCGACGGGCATTTTACTGAAGCAATATCGCTATTGGATGCGCGCATCACCGTTCCGTTAGCAAGACGCACTCCTATAGAACATATTCACGCAATATGCGCGGCTGTGACTGTTTCCACAGGAATTACACTTAAAGAATTCGGAACCTATGTCAATGCTTTATTTGCACCCTCTAGTGCAAAGTTCCATACATCTGATGCGACAAAAGAAGATTTAGAAAGGATTTCTTTCGATTGGGGAACAACGAACATGATTGCTCGCGAAGCTCTTGTAAACTTGCTGCAGCATTCATCAACAACCCTATCGTGGAGACTCGCGTGTGAAATGAACGAGGGCTTTTGTGTTTTAAACTTAGGAGCCGTCGAAGTCAATATTGTGTGGAACGGCAAACTAACTTGGACTGACTTAGACCATGATCGGGAAAAGGAATCAAAGCCGCAGTAAATCTAATGACGTCGAGGAACGTCTCTAAGGATGGGATTTTTGTTCTCAGGATCAGGAGAAAAAGCATGGACAAAAAAAGGCGATCAAAAGCATGTGCATTCTTTCTACTCGTTTTAGGAATGGCATATACGGGCTCAGCCCAGGATTCCACATCTGACATACAAAAGGATATTGAGGCGCTGAAGCGAGGACAGCAGCAAATCCCTATACAACTGCAAGAGATCAGAAGTTTGCTGTTTCAAAGAACAGCAAATCGGGGTACCCTGGAACTGAATGTCCGTGGCCTTGAATTCAAACTAGAGGACAGCCCTCTCCGGGGTAGGGATTCAGCGAAATTAATATTGGTCGATTTCACTGATTACAAGTGTTGCACTATAAGTGCGCCTGAAATCTCTGTTTGAACCTGCGATCCTGAGTTAAAATACCATTGATTTCAAAAGATTGGCAAGCCTGGACCCGAGAGTTTACATAATACATCTGATCAGAAATTCTCACGGTGGTCAGCCGCGTGGTTCAGGGAGAAAAACGGGCAGCTTGAAATACCTATCCTTCCCGAAACCAACCAGAAGCATCGCCAGAATGTGGATGGCAAAATTATATTGCTGCACATCACGGACCATATTAGCTAGATCTTTTGAAACTGTTGACTGGGCAACGGCAAGCGCAGGCAATGAAACCAGAGCAATAATCAGACTGGTACAGATCATCCGGAATTTCCGCATAAGTGCTTTCCCTCCCATCCAATTAAGCGCTAACGCAAGTTTTTTGTGCGACCCTTTGAAATTGTGCGCAGATGGCAACCCGAAAGGCTTGCTATTCCTATAATTTTTCGTTTTGTCTGAATTTTATCGTCAGCAACTCGGATTCCAGTTGAAACATTTTAACCTGCGGATTCCCCACCCCCACCTGTATTATCAGTCGCTTATGACTCAGCTGGAAAAGCTGGCATGAGTCCGCATCCCAGTAAAAAAGGATGTGGACATCCATCAAAAATTGAAAAAACAGTGGGTGTCCAGGTTGTCCAGTGTGCCAGGAGTGGAAGGGATGGTCCTTGCTATCGCGCAAAGTGGCATTGCGCGATATTAATAGGCCGGCACATTTCTTTCCCGTGCAATGGCTACGTACCCGCTGTCCCTTAGTACCCCATTGTTCCCTAGTTGAAGCAAAATGCTCATACCGTTCCGATACCGGGCTCCATCAGCCCTCTTTGGTTTCGACGCATTTGCCGCGATCTCGCTAAATAAGCAATTCCAAATGATTGCCCCTGGTGAAAAGCCTCGACCGCCTCATTGCGGTTGTTGGGCCTGTGGGCGGGACGACCGCGCTCCCAGCAAATAATTGTTGACATAAAACTCTAATAGTACTATTTAATAATACTATGAGACCTAAAACGATGATTCTGAGCGGGCCGCAGCTGGAAATTATGAAGGTTGTCTGGCGTCTGGGAGAGGCGACGGTGCGCGACGTCTATGAGGATCTGCGCATCCGGCGTCCCATCGCATATACGACAGTCATGACCACCATGAAAACCATGGAAATCAAAGGACACCTGAAAAAACGGACGGAAGGCCGGGCCTACGTTTATGCCGCCACCGTGGAGAAGCGTCGCATGCTTCGCAAGATCGTCGGCGATTTCCTCGACCGGGTGTTCAATGGCTCCACCGAGCCCCTTCTCGCGCACCTGGTTGAGGAGCGGCGGTTGTCTGAAAAGGATTTGGAAGAGATCGCCCGGATGATCCGGGAGAAAGAACGGCAGCGCTAGACTTGAATCTTAGGAGGCGCAATGGCATTTCCTGTCTGGCTTGACAACATTATCGCCTACTGTCTGCAAATTGCCATCCTTGCCGCAGCCGGTACACTGCTGGCGTATGTGTTTCGTCTGCGAGTGCCCCGCGTTTCGCTTCTCTACTGGCAGGCTTTGTTGATCGCATGTTTGCTACTGCCTGCCCTTCAGAATTGGAAGCATCCTGTTGTCGTTCCAGCGCATGCGGTTTCTGAAACCATGAGCTATGTGATTTCCCCTGACGCTACTCCTTTGCCTGTGAAACCTGAACGCGCCTTTTGGACAGCCGCAGACGCTATTGCGCTGGTCTTTATAGTTGGAGTCACTTTCCGGCTGATGTGGTTGGCGCTGGGTTTCTTGCGCCTGCGCCTTTTCCTCCGCCGTTCCATACTTCTTCCGGCGGAAAGCCCGGATGATGCGGCAAACGCTTCTCGAATCGGCGTTAGAGCCCGGTTCTTTGTTTCCGACGAGATTGACAGCCCGGCGACATTCGGCATCCTTGATGCGAAGGTTATTCTGCCTCGGTCGTTTTCTGAAATGAGCAAGGCATGCCGGGAAGCGGTTATATGCCACGAACTGTTGCACGTGCGCCGGCGTGATTGGGCCATCATTCTTGTGGAAGAGCTCATCCGCTCAATCTTCTGGTTTCACCCTGGGGTCTGGTGGCTGCTGGCGAGGATTCATCTAAGCCGTGAACAGTGGATCGATTACGAAGTCGTGCGTTTGACGGGGGAGAGAGACCCTTATTTGAATTCGCTGCTGGAAATCGCGCGTTCGCGAGGGCGGCCCAAAGCGGTTCCGGCACCGCTTTTTCTGAGAGAACGTCACCTTGTCGAAAGGGTGGCTCTACTACTAAAGGAGGCTTCCATGAATCGCTTGAGATTGGCTTTCAGTATTGTCGGAATAGTTGTGCTGCTGGCAGGGACAGTCCGGTTTGCTTCCGCATGGTTTCCGCTGACGGGAGAGTCGGTCATCAGCCGGGAACAGCCCGGTAATCACAATGATCCAGTTCAGAAACTGGATTCAATCTCAGGCGGTAGTGTGCAGAGTACAAACAACCAGGAACAATTCCAACAGGGAGCCAAGCAGCCGCCCGTCCGGCAGGCTCAAGCTGCGGGCACGGTGCTGGCCCAGATACCCGGTCCAACTCCTGCGCCTGTTGCACCCTTCAACACATTGCAAGCAGGCAGTGCAAAGATGCAGCTAGGCTTTGTTGATGCGGATCTCCATAAATTTATCAACATGATCGCAAGCAGCTTGAAGCTTACGCCGATTATCATCGATCCGGCTGTGAAGGGAACCGTCACCATCCAGACCGCTTCGCCCATTTCCTCTGACGATCTTCTGCTGCTATTCAATCAGATATTGACGAACAACAATGCCGCGCTAATCAAACAGGGTGATGTTTATCAGGTTGTGCCGATCTCTTCCGCATTGAACATGCGCAATCCGATACCTGCGCAAATTCGGGAACCAATCAGAGTCGGCAGTAATGTGCAGAATTCGAAATTGGTAGAAAAGGTTGATCCCGAATATCCCGAACTGGCCAGACGGGCGCGTATCACAGGATTTGTGGACATGTCCGTAACTGTAGATGAGCAGGGAAATGTAACGGACGTCCGTGTAGTCAAGGGCCACCCGCTTTTCAATGATGCGGCCGTTGCGGCTGTAAAGAAATGGCGATATAGCCCGACGCTTCTGAACGGCGTGCCGGTTCCAGTAATAACGACGGTAACGATTGGTTTTTCTCCTGAGGAGCCGACGGGTTCTGTAGCGCTTGCACAACGACTGAATCCTTTCGAAAAAGGCATTCCATCAGGAGCCTCTGTTACGTTTGGGATCAACACGGATCCGTTTTATGGGTCTATCAGCGTGGCATTGACCCCTGCCGGGGAAATCGCGCCGGCATTCGGCGAATCTTTTTTCCCGCCACAATTCGCCTTTGATATCGAGCGTTTGCACTCGCTGATGAAAGCCGGAGGGTGGGACTCGGTTCGAGCGGAAGAATCGTTGCCCTCTGGGGTGGTGTTGCCCTCCGGCGTGGCATTTGTGGTAGCGCCTGGATCGGTCTATTCCTTTACTTTAACTGAAGCGGGCGAGATCTCGAATGTGCAGCGAACGAGGGGGATTGACATTCCCGGAATGGAACAGGAGTTGTCCCGCACGCGCGTCGTCGCATCCGGACGCCGCGGCGCAAATGCTATACCCGTGAACTGCACGATTAGCTTTTTTCCGGCACGAAACAGATAAAGGTAATTCCAGCGTTGACTCAGCTATCCTGGAAAGGGGTTGAGATTGTGGAAGATTGTGGACACCCATCAAAGATGTCCAGGTCTTGGGAACAAACAGTGGGTGTCCAAGTGTTGCAACCGGGCTGAAAATAGGCTGACGAGAATTGTCCAGGGAAATGCCTATCTCCCTATTATTACTACCAGACGCGGCAGCGCTTCTCAGGCGCCATTGGTGCGCCCTGCTTGCATTGAAACGCCTTCTCGAATTCCGGCATATTGCGAACCACGCCGTTGACGCGAAAAAGCGGGGCGGAGTGCGCATTGGATTGAGCCTGGAGACGTTCGGATTCCGGCGTCATATTCTCGCACCAGACCTGCCCCCAGCCGATGAAGAGACGCTGCTCAGGCGTAAACCCCTCAATTGTCTTTGCCTTGCTGCCGGCGTCCGCCAGATAGGCCAAGAGCGCAATACGCAGCCCGCCGTTGTCGGCGGTGTTCTCGCCGAGCGTCAGTTTTCCATTGACGTGCACGTCGTCAACTGCAACGAATGAGCCATATTCATCGACCAGGCACTCCGCACGCTCCTCGAAAGCTTTTGCGTCCTGGGCAGTCCACCAGTCCCGAAGATTGCCTTTTGCATCAAACTGGCGGCCCTGGTCATCGAAGCCGTGGGTCATTTCGTGTCCTATGACAGCCCCGATACCGCCATAATTCGGCGCATCATCCCCTTTCCGGTCGAAGAACGGAGGCTGCAGAATTCCAGCCGGAAAGTTGATGTTGTTCTCCAGGGGATTATAGTAGGCGTTTACGGTCGGCGGCGTCATGCCCCATTCCGTCTTGTCCACCGGCCCTCCGATCTTCGCCAGCTGTCGTTTGCTTTCGAACTCGGTTGCGCGCATGGCATTGCCGAGAGCGTCGCCGCGAACGATCTTGAGCTTGCCGTAGTCGCGCCACTTGTCGGGATAGCCGATCTTGTTTGTGATAGCCTGAAGCTTGACGAGTGCCTGCTTCTTCGTCTCTTCCGTCATCCAGGGCAAATCCCGGATATCGCGATTGAGCGCCTTTTCGAGTTCCCGTACCATGGCGAGTGTGCGCGCCTTGCCTTCCGGTCCAAAGGTCCTGTCGACAAAAGCAACGCCCAACGCTTCGCCCAACATCCCATCCGTATAGCTCACGCAACGCTTCCATCGCGGGCGCAGTTCTTTTTGTCCGGTAAGTGTTTTGCCGTAAAACGAGAAATTCTCATTCACAAAAGCTCTCGGCAGCATGGGCACCGCGTCGTGCAGCACGTTCCAAGTGATGTAGGCGCGGATGTCTTCTATCGAGGTCATCTCGATCAGTTGGTTCATACCTTTGAAAAAATCGGGCATCCCAACGTTGAGGTCCGTGAATTTCGGCGAAGGAATATCCGCAAAATATTTGTTCCACTCAAACGTCGGGCTTAAAACCTGCAGGTCACCCACTGACATCTTGTGATAGATAGCTTTCGGGTCGCGAAGAGTGACACGGTCCAGTGAAACCTTGGCCAGAGCGGTTTCAATCCGCATAACCGTTTCGGATGCGGATTTCGCCTTGTCGGGCGCCCATCCCAGCAACTGGAACATGTTCTGGATGTGCCGGACGTATTTATCGCGAAGATCTTTGGACTTTGCATCATCTCGGAAGTAGTAATCGCGATCGGGCAGGCCGATGCCCGCCTGTGAGACGCCGGCAATCATCATGATGGAGTTCTTGAAGTCTGGCTCGGAGCCGACGCCGAAGAAAGCGTTGGGGCCGTTGACGTGCAGATAGGCGAGATAGGCCGGCAAATCCGCCTTGCTCTTCAACCGGTCGATCCGGTCGAGTTCAGGCTTAAGCACGGCGATTCCCTTTTTCTCGATTCCATCTTCATCCATGCAACTCGCATAATAATCGCCGATCTTCTGATCATTGGCGTTCTTCCGAGCTGATGGCGAACTGACGCCTTCCAGGATGTCTCGTAATATGAGCCGGTTGTTTTCGGCGAGTTCCTCAAATCGTCCCCACATCGACTGATCCGATGGGATTGGATTGTTCTTCAGCCAGTTGCCGCAGGCAAAGCGATAGAAGTCCGTGCATGGATCAACGGTTCGATCCATAGCACTCAGATCAAATGTCTTAATAACCTTGGGCTTGAAATCAGATTGGGATGGGACTGGAGCCTGGGCAAGCCCAACTCCGGATGCCGCCAGAATCAGATAGAATGCCGTGAGAACACGTCGCATAAGAACCTCACTTTTCGCGCAATATCAAAGAAAGCCATGAATAGAAAATATACTCGCGATCAATAATTTGCCGTCGTCAGTCCCTAATCTGCGGCTCTGAACGACCGGCTTATTTATCTCCCGGCTCACAGCTGGAAAAATGGTAGGGATGGTTGTATTCAATGCTTTGCGGTTGTGCGGCCAGGCAAAGCGCAGCGCCCATAATTTCAGGAGAAAAGCCGGGCGACTCTCCCACCTTTCCGATCCAGAGTTCAACTTTTACAGGATAGTTGTTGCGGGTTAACGGTTGGATGCTCTTGCGGTGAATGTCTTCGAGATTTGAAGACTTGCGCTCCAGCAGAAATCCCGAATTTTTGCCAATCTCTCCTATTTCCTGCTCCTGCAAAGAGTAAGATTTTGAACCATCCTTGAAATGCCATAGAAATATAGCCGATTTATCGGAATAAAGATCCACAGAAGCATTGGTCCATTCAGACGCCCACCAGAACTCCGCTACGCCTGTGTCATGAAGAACGAAATACGTTTTATCGGTGTTGATGCTGTCCTGCAAATATTCACTATTGTTGCGAAGCTGAGAAAACCCTGATGAATTTATCAGAAGAATCAAAAATGCAGCTGACCGGGTGAAGGGACGCATAGCTTTTACTCCTAGCCTTTATAGAACATGTATAAGATTTTGTATATCAGGATGCAAGCGGAGAATTCTAATAGACTCAGAAGCTATCGGGACGCGGAATACGGGAACAACATGGATAAACAAAGTAATTATCCGTGTTAATCCGCGCCGTCCGCGTATTCCGCGTCCCGCCTTTCAGTTTCTAGCAGAAAACGATCGGGGTCGATGATTTCTTCCTGAGATACGATGCAATCGTCGTTTTGCAAAGCCATGCAGACATTGGGCGAAACTCCAGCGTTCCCAGGACACTCCGCCCCTTTGGTACTGATTGGGTTGCGGCCGCGCTGGCATGACAATTCCCGATCCATGCCCTATTTACTGTTTCATTGTCCGAACTGTCAGCTTCTCCGCAGCCGCGGCATCATTCAGTTTTTGGTCAAATGAAGAAAAAACAACATCAGGGGTGCGCTCTGAAGAGATCAGCAGCAGGGCAGCTGAGAGGTGAATTGCGTCAAAGCCTCGAAGCCCGTGCTTCCCAGCCAAATGTCCTGCCGCGAGTTCGTCAAAATCGATCGCCGCGAAATGCTCCCACTCTTCGGCAAACTTTTTTGCAAGCAGCTGATAGTCCTTTCTTGCCAGATCTCCGGTTCGGAAGCGCCTGTTCAGGGCAGAGGTCATCTCGGGATAAGCCACACGGCATGTAGCGACGATCTCCGCCTCTTCCGCCCAGTTCCTGACAAGACCGGAATGAGCTTCCGCAACATACAATTTCACCAAACTGCTGGTATCAAGATATAGAATCAACGGCGATCCTCCAGAATCGTCCTGGAAAGCGCTTTGCCTTTCGCCTTAATTCCCTTCATGCCTCCTGGCTTGCCGCCGGCCCATGCGGCTCTGCGCGCCTGCACGAGATGCCGGACCGCATTCCGCTCCCGGGAAATAGGAACAACCATGGCGATTTCTTTACCGCGATCGGTCACTACGATCTCCTCGCCCTGGCGCACTCTATCCACATAGGCGCTCAATTTTCCCTTTAGCTCTTTTATGCCGACAGAAACCATGGATCCTCCAAGGGAACACAATGTAGCTACCAATATACAATAGAAGTGACTACTTATAAAAGCCTCTGAATTTTATTGAACAACGCTACGGGCATGCGCAAGAATTACTTGGCATTTTGGCGCGAGCGCCCGGCGGGCAGATGCAAGGCGCCGCGACACAGGCGATGCGGTGTCATCGTTGAGGAGCGGCAACGAAGCAGATGCCCGCCCGCCGCCGCGCCCCTTCGGGCAGCGGGCCTGGGGGCCGGCAGCAAAATGCCAGGTAATTCTTGCGCATGCCCGTAGGCTCCGACCCATATTTCTAAAATAAAAACGCCACGGATTTCACAGATTCGAAAAGATCCAAATCCGTGAAATCCGTGGCGTTTTATTGCTTTAATTCCGTTTTCGTTTTTACCGCGGAACAGCCGTGTGTCCCGAGCTGGCTCCACCTGAACTGTAACCCCCAGGCGAAGCGCTTGCTCCGGAGCTTCCGCTGTCTCCAGCGGGCGCAGCCGTGCTGGCAGGCGCTGAATACCCCCCCCCTCCACTCGATGCACTCACAGAACCTCCGGAACTGGAAGGCGGATAATATACGTTCGATCGACCGCTGTTTGGAACACGGCTCGAACCATCTCCCTCGCGAGGCTTGGCATGGCGGTTCGAAGTCTGAGGCTCGATCTGGATATATCCTCCGGTCGCATCAAGCCGGGCATCGGAACTCGGAACACGCGTCCCTCCCCCTCCCCCCACAACGCCACTATTCATTTGAGAAGCAGGAACATAGATCGGATAATCGTACCAGAACGGCGAATAGAGATTCCAACAGGAACCGGGAGAAAACAGGCGCCCATAGCCAGAGCCGTAGCCATAGCCATAGCCATAGGGATTATTCCCGGCGTAACCCAAGCCACCACAGTTATAGAAAATTCCCTGGTAGTAACTGGTGACACCTGGAAGTGCATTATTTGAGTAGGAATTCCTCACCGATCCAGTACTGGAAGAGGAAGCTATCCAAGGCCTCAGTTCCACCTTCCCGTTTTTTTCGATATGGAACTTGTCGGGAAATGCGAGCGCCACAAGAAGATCGATTACCTCATTCGGCATCTTGGTTTTATTCAGATCTTTGATTGCCTTGGTAGTGCTCAAATTCAATTTGACATTCTTCTCCATTAAGACCGCTTCAAGGAGCTGAGTGTCCATTGTTTGGGAGAGCTGAACGATGGTATCCAGTTTCCACGGAGAAGCAGCCGCTATGCGTTCGACGGTATTGGTATATGCCGGTTCCGAACCTCCGGCAGGAGCCACATCATGATCGAGCACCAGTCGTCTGGCAGCCAGTTTTGTTTGCCCCCCGGCTTTCAATAACAAAATATCTACCATCTTATCTGCCGCAACGATCATCTTGATATTCGTAGTGGAGAATGCACCCGCATCCTTGCAGTTCATCTCCGATGAACTGAAGATCATACCCGCTTCAGCGATGAGCCTGGCAGTCTGCCATCCGGTGCAATTCGACGCATCGACCGGTCGCTTGGTCCCATCCGGAGCCAGCCATTCCTTTACATCCGGTTGAGTAGCGACTTTTCGGGTAATCTCGAGACTTTTGCCGTCAGACATTGGCTGTATCTCGACAGTCGTTTTCTGGTTCGAGTCACTCAAAACCTTTGTTGACGCATCATCATTGAAAATCCAAACCCCAATCCAGGGCTTCAAAGATGATTTAGCGTCTGCCGTGTTTGTCTGAGATTGTGAAAATCCTGGGAATAGAAGCAACAAAGCCACCAGCAACAAAGCCGAAAGAGCGTTCCTGGCGCAGCCTCCATCCTTCGAAAGCCGATTAATGTTTTTCATACGCCCCCCCTAGCGTGCCAAATATCCAAATACAAGGATAGCTTAAAGGCCTATCGGTTAAAAGCGGATGCCAAATCCTCCGGTCGTTCTTAAACCCCACAAATCGATGGGTTTAAAGTTGATGAAATCCGTTGAAAGCCTTTTGTGCGATAAAACATACCGGGCTTCAAAATTCGCGAAGATCCTCTTCGATATATTTATGTCAAATCCACCTGCCAGATGTGCCGCCGGAGCAAATCCATCCGATTCAAAAATATGCTCGAAGATGTTGAGGGTCTTATTATCCACAAAGCTCCCTTCCTGGCGGAAATCATAGCGCATCACCCCGCCGCCGGCAGCTAAATAAGGACTGAGGCGTGCAGGCATCCATACATAGCTTCCGACAGATTCTCCTGTCTTTAGCGGATAGTATCGAAATGTTCCGGTGATGGGCATTTGGGAGAAATGGGTTGTTTGAACAATGGAATTTCCATTCTCATCCACAAAATGGCGGAATTCCGAAACCGGCGAAGCTTGAGAATATTCGACAGCAAACACCGCTGCAAAATGAGACTGGAAAGAAATCCCAAAATCAAAACTGAACAGCGGAGATTGAAAGTCTTTTTTTTGCAGTGTCAGATTATTTGTTGCCGAGGCGAACAAATCACTCGACGCGTTCGGGAAATTCATTCCTGCATGTGCGCCTATAAACATCCGGGTTTTGCCGATGTCGAAGCCGGATGGACTGTTCTGAGGCTGAGGGGCAGTGGGATCGGAATCGTTGCTGGCTGCGAACAATTGAGGTGCGGTGAACATTGCGAGCAGGAGCAGGACCAAAACCCATTTGCCGATCCTGTTGGATCCAATGTGGTTCATGGCTTTTCTCCAAAATACCAACTTAGATGTAAGATTATAGCGGATGTATCAATTTAAATGTAAAATATATTAAGTCCTTCTAAGACTATAGTCGGTAAAAACTACGATGCTCGCTTCCCCAAGATCAAATTCAGAACTGGTATCGCTCTTGCTCCTTATCGTTTAGCCGAGCACTCCCGTGTAGGTATTCCTGCCAAACCGGAGTATTTCGAGTACGGCAGCAGAGCCGGCACACTCCAAATTTTCCTCAATATTTGCATCTTGGAGGCTGCAATAATGCTATTTTGCGAACCTGGATTGGGGTTGACAAAACCCGAGTGGAAGGGATATAGATCCTGCGCACAAGGCCTGATCCAATCCAGTCATGTTATACGAATAAGGAGAATAGAAAATGGCAAAAATCAGTCGTGTTCTGGTGGGAGAAGCACTGGTCGGCGAAGGGAATGAAGTAGCTCATATCGATCTTCTGATGGGACCGCGCGGCAGCGCCGCTGAAACAGCTTTTTGCAACACACTCACGAATAATAAAGACGGTTTCACTTCCCTGCTGGCGGTGGTTGCTCCAAATCTGGTGTGCAAACCTGCTACCGTGATGTTCAATAAGGTCACGATCAAGAACGCCACACAGGCAGTTCAGATGTTTGGCCCTGCACAACGTGCCGTAGCCATGGCCGTGGCTGATTGCGTGGAAGACGGCACCATTCCACAGGCAGAGGCTGAAGAGATATTCATTCTCGTAGGCGTGTTCATCCACTGGGAAGCAAAGGACGACACCAAGATCCAGAAATTCAACTACGAAGCGACCAAGCTTTCCATCAAGCGCGCTGTCGCAGGCGAACCGAAGGTTGCCGAAGTGCTGGCCAAAAAGGGGGAAGTGGCCCACCCATTCGCTGCCTATAAATAAAGTGCCGGCCCCGAAAGAGAATAGCCGGGGGTGAGCACCAGCGAACCCCCGGCAAGGAACCTGACTAATGTGAGCCCTGGAAGGCCGATAGTTGCTGTGCGGTGATTGCTCCTCTATGGAGAGCCGTGGCCAGCAGGACTCCCGCGATCCCCATATCCTTTAATTCATGCAATTCTTCAACCCCGGCAATCCCTCCACCAACCAACAGGCTTAATCCCGGAAAGGTTGCCCGCGCTCTGGAAGCCAATGAAATATTCATCCCTTCGTTGCTCCCGACTTTGATGAGGTCAAGCAGAATGACCTCCCGCCAGCCGCCGGACCAAAGCTGCTCAATCAATTCCATCGCCGACAGGGAAGCAATTTCAGGACAATGCGATAAAACCTTTCCCGACCGCATATCCAGGCTGAAGATCAACTTGTCGAGATTAAATCCGGCGGGAATTTTGCGCAAATCATCGAAAGCCTGCAATGTCTCCGCGCCAATCACTACCTTATGGATGCCAAGGTCAAGCCAAGCATTGGCACTTTCAATATCCAAAGTGCCTGCATCCAGAATGATTTTTATTCCTTCTTTGTGGACCAGGTTTTCAATCAAGTTTCTATGGCTGGTTAACGCGGAGCCCTGAATCGCATTCAGGTCGGCGATGTAAATTTCCCTCAATCCGAGCTGATCGCGAAACGCCGCCGCAACCGCCAGTGGATCCGGCGCCCTGCACAACACGCTTTTTACTGGTTTATAATGTTTCCGTTCGCCTCGGACGGCATGGACTACCTGGGCATTCAGCAGATCGATAACGGGTATTAATCGCATGACTTTTCGTTCAACCGTTTTTGTATATGAATTTTTCACCGGCGGGGGCTGTCCGGCAGGCAAACCGCCTTCCGGACTGGCAGCCGAAGCTTTGGGCATGTTGTGGGCACTCTTGCAGGATTTTCGCAATTGGGGAGCCGTGCGAACGGTGGCGGCTCTTGATCCGCGGTTCGAGAACCGAATCCCAGGGCTGAACCGTGCAACATTGCCTGCAGACGAGGTAGTTTGCGTAAATCCTGACAGCCATCTGGAAACCTATCTATCCTTATTGAAACAATGCGATGCCGTGCTGGTCATTGCTCCTGAAACTGACGGCGTTCTTTCAGGACTGACAGCGCATGCTGAAAAAGCGGGCAAACCGCTTCTCTGCTCAAGCTCTTCCGCAGCTGCCATCGCAGGAAATAAAGACATCTGCGCCCGGCTCTTTTGCGATGCAAATCTGCCAACCCCAACGACTCGCATGGCAGCCTTTGACACAGCCACGCTGATTGCGCAACAGGTTGGCTTCCCGTTGGTGATAAAACCAATCGACGGGGTCGGAAGCGAGGGAGTAATCCGTGTGGCCTCCCCTTCCAGCCTGTCAGGCGAGTTGCCTAAAATCCGCCAGCTCACTTCCCACACTGAGATTCTACTACAATCCTATGTCCGCGGGATTCCCGCCAGCGTTTCTTTATTGGGGGTGAATGGCCGCTTTTGTCCCCTAAGCCTGAATCATCAGCTGATGGAAACAGCTCAGCACTTCCAATATTTGGGGAGCGAAGTTCCCTTTCAACACAAAACAGCCGGACGAGCCATGGAACTGGCTTGCTCGGCCGCGAGATTGATTCCGGGATTAAAGGGATATGTGGGAGTGGATTTGGTGCTGACGGATGATTCGCCCCAGTTGATTGAAATCAATCCTCGCCTGACCACTTCCTATATTGCACTAAGGCAAGTTGCTCAAATCAATCTTGCACGGCTAATATGGCAAGCCTGCATCGATGGCGTTTTGCCCGAAAGCATCCCGCTTGCCGGCTCCGCTACCATAAAGAAAGACGATATTTTTCCTTTTATTGGTTGAAACAGCCTTTTCGTTTCTGTCCTGCCGTAAGGGTCCGGAGCGTTGATCACAAATAATATTTCGCATCCGGTTTGAACCGGGTGCAAACGGAAGTGGGACTCAAAAGGCAAAAAGAACAGCGCCTGGGAGCGCCGGCGTCCCCGCCGGCACATATTCACGACTATCAGATATGTTTGCCAAAAAACCTACAAGTCGCTGCAGCTCTTTGA
>JAHFUH010000410.1 GCA_023265215.1 Acidobacteriota bacterium | reverse complement strand
TTCCGCAATTGCTCCCGCGGACATGATGTACCCACCGCCGGGACCGCAATCTTCAATCAGCTTGCGACAGTATTTCTTCATTTCTTCGGGAACGCCAGTCACAAGCAGCGAGGATGGGATATTGCCCTGAATCGCGCATTTATTCCCCAAAATCTTTTTCGCTTTGGCCATGTCTGTCCGATCAAAATACCAGGCCACCGAGCCCTTGGGAAATTCGTTCACCGAGTCGAGCCGGGTATTGTAGCCTCCCTCGGCAAACATGTGCTGAATGAGACCTTCTTTAATAAGGGCATCCATGACTTTTTTCAATGACGGCCAATAGAGAGTGTCAAATTGTTTTTGCGACATCCACCCGTCCGCGCCCTTATGCAGAGGATAAGTCACCATAAAGATATTTGAGATATTGGGCGCCGTCAGAACGGATTTAATGGTGAAATCCGCCACCACATCCAGAGCTTCGAGCAGCTTATCCGGCCGGCGGTACATATCCTTCAGAATTGGCTGGGTTCCTCTGAGCGTATCCCCGAGAGTATCAAATGGCGCTTTGCAGAACGCTCCGAAAGCCGCCGGATACCCGCACGCAGCTCCCGATGGACCAGCAGAAGCCATCGCCTTCATCATCTGCTGATATTCCTTGCCAATATCGATCAGCTTCTGCAACATATTTTGCATTTCCGGGCTGGCTAACGGCATAAACTGGACCAAATTCACAATTTCGACCTGATCCGTAACCGGACGGAACATTCTTAGTGGTTCCAAAGCCCCGAAGACGCGAGGGAGATAAGTTCTCAGCCAGTAATCGGAGGGATCGAGAATGAGGTCATCATACTCTTCCGTCTTCATGTATTCGGCTTCCATGAACTGGACGGAACTTACGTTTTCACCAAGCCGGTGGCCCGGCCAAGAATAAAGCTTGTAATCGAACAAGTCCAAAATCTTGCCCGGCGTAATCCAGGGACTGGCCCAGTACTCCAATTCCTCGGAAAACTCCTCATTGAATTTCTGGCAGGCCTTGATTGCCTTGTCATAGTCATACATGGCCGTGCGCAGGTTGATACCATAATTATTGTAAGGAAGATTCCCCACCGGCAAATTAAGAGGGACTCTGTCGGGCTCTTTAACATTAAAAACATCCACAAACCTTTGCGCCCGCATTTTGTAATCTTTTTTGGCTTTTTCACTGACAAAAGGGAGTTCCTGATTTAAGAAATTGTCGAGGCGCCGTTGCCGTTTCTGTTCCGGAGTGAGCTGCGCCCAATCTACGGCTCCAGGCTGAGCGCCGGCCTGATTTGCGATGCTGCCCAATATTGTTCCCATCCTGTTTTCTCCTGTTTTTGGGTTACTTGTAACCTGCCAGAACCTAGTGAACACTCCACCTGCAGAGCGGGTGGCCTCAGGAGCCCCCCAAGATGGGGGCAAGCCGATTCCCCAAGCTGCGTCCCGTAGGGACGCTGTGACACTAGCCCGGCACTTTAGTGCCGGGACTCGTCGAAAACCACAATCCTAGTCCCGTACGGGACGACTGAGTTGTTGGATGCCTCGACACTTCAATCGTCCCTACGGGACTTCTTCTCTCATCTTCCCTTTAATCCCGGCACTGAAGTGCCGGGCTATTTTCACAGCGTCCCTCCGGGACGCACGCACCGGAATGGCGGAGCCTTTTCAAGTCGCGCCGCCCTAGAGATCCATCCGGAAAGCCCCTTTTAAAAAATCCGTGCGTTGAAAACAAAGGGCTTATGGTTTGATAAACTGCTAAAAAACCGGTTTCCGGATGAGCCTCCAGGCGGCGGTTTACCCTAACGCGAATTATCACGCTCATCATCACGCTTTAACCAATCTGTATCGGAAACAGCTTGTCAGATGATCATTGACCATGCCGGTTGCCTGCATGTGGGCATAAATAACTGTCGAGCCGACGAATTTGAAACCGCGCTGCTTCATGTCTTTGCTGATCAGATCTGATTCCGGCGAAGTTGCGGGAACTTCGGAGAGTAAACAAAAACGATGCCGGATCGGTTTGCCTTTTATAAACTGCCAGATGTAACGGTCGAATGTGCCGAATTCCTTCTGAACTTCAAGGAAGCGCCGGGCATTCGTAATCGCAGCTTCGATTTTAAGCCGGTTGCGGATAATACCCGCGTCGGAAAGGAGGCGTTCAACTTCCTTTGAACCGTAACCTGCAATTTTCTTCGGATTGAATCCTTCGAATGCACGACGAAAATTCTCTCGTTTCCGCAGAACAATAGACCAGCTCAAACCCGCCTGCATCCCTTCGAGAACAAGAAACTCGTAAAGCTTGCCGTCATCGTGCAGCGGCACACCCCATTCGTTATCGTGATAATCAATCATCAACGGATCATTTCCGGGCCACGGGCAACGCTTCATATTTTTCATCACTGGATACAGTAGAGATGCCCGATGGCACGTATGAACATTTTGCCTCCGGAAACCGCAGGCGACGCCATTATCGACTCGCCGAGCGAGTTCTTTGCCAGAAGCTCGTATTTATCACCAGCCTTGAAAACAAATACATCTCCTTCCTCGCTCGAACAGAATAGCATTCCATCCATAGCGACAGGCGAAGCGGAGAAGCCTGCGCCAACGTCAATTCTCGTTTTGCCATATATTTCGGCCCCGGTATTTGCGTTATAGCAGGCGATGAACCCCTGGTCGAGCAGAACGTAAATCCGTCCATCATATGCTACGGGAGACGGGATATACGGCGCAGCCGCTTGTTGTCTCCAAACGATCGAATCCGATTTGGTCTCACCCTCCTTGAGCGTTATATCCCCTGAAGCGCCCGGCTTAAAGGCTGTGATAGGACGGACCGGTTCGATGATGAATCCGGAGGATACAATGATCATGCCGTTCATAAAAGTCGGTGTTGGTGTCGTAATGGAAGTCGCAGGTCCGCGACATTCCCAAAGAAGCTTGCCCGTTTCCGGATCGTAGCTGCGAATTGATCGAGTCGCATTGACGATGATTTCCGGGCGCCCGCCCTGATCATAAACATAAGGCGTGCTCCACGATGAGAGCTCGGCACGTTGCGTTCTCCAGACGGGTTTGCCGGTTTTCTTGTCGAGAGCTACGATGAAAGAATTGCCGGTTTCCTGATCGCAGGTCTGGATCACATAATTTTTGTAGAGCACAGGCGAGCTGCCCATGCCCCAGTCGTTACGCATTTTGAAGGTGCCAAGATCAGCGCTCCATATCAGTTTCCCCTTGAAGTCATAGCAATACATCCCCTGGTCTCCGAAGAAAGCAAAGACATAAACTCCATCGGTGACGGGAGATTGGGAAGCATAACTGTTTTTGGTGTGACGCGCGTTAACCGGTTTCCGGGTAACTGCCGTTTGTTCCCAAAGGAGTTTTCCGGTCTCCGTGTCGAAGCACAGGACCTTCCATGAAATTTCTGCCTGGTCGGGCTTTCGATCGCTCTGTGGAAAACCCTTTTGCCAGTTCGCTTCAGCGGGATTGCTGTTGACGGCGGTGGTGACAAATATCCTGCTGCCCCAGACAATGGGGGAGGAATGCCCCAATCCCGGCACTTCCACCTTCCACTTGACGTTTCTGGATAAGTCCCACTTGGCGGGGATTCCCTTTTCAGAAGAAATCCCAAGGCTGCCCGGACCTCGCCAGGAAGGCCAATTTTCCGCGTAGGCCAATGAAAGTGAAGCAATAACCAAAACAAATGCCGCAAACCTTTTTATCACGATCTCCTCCTGGATTGTTGCATAGGATAAATGCACCTCTTCGCTTTTCAAAAGCAAATCTGGAGTCTTCAATTCTTAGCAGCTTAATTCAATGCCAAGATAAGGAGGAAAAGGGCCGAACCGTTGTTCAGGGCGTGTGCGCTCATGGATGCGATAATTGAGCCACGCCACTCGCGAATAGCGCTCAAGTTAAAACCGATGGCAGCGAGCAGAGGTACTCCAATCCATCCCTGTGGATGAACAATTGCAAATAGTATGGCGGTAAGGATGCCTGATGCGGCCCAGGGAATGTATCGGCGGAGATATCCGAACAACGTACCCCGGAAAAGAGTTTCCTCCACGAGAGGAGCCCAAATGCATGCCAATGCGGACCAAATCAGCAGATAAATCGGACCACGGCCGATTTCCTGAATCATGGGATGCGTTGGCATTTTACCGGCATAGCGCGAGATCATCATGACCAAAACGCCGGCGCCTAGCATAAGCGGCAACCCGGCGATATAGCCCAGAATTCCTGCTCCAACTTCGCGAAGAATGCCTTTCCCTCGGTGCCACCCGATAGCAGTACGATAATTCTGCCAGTCCGATCCCGAAAACCGCGGCCACAAAATGGCGGTTACCACGGCAAGAAGCGCCAGCAGGGAGCCCATCATACGAAATTTTGGAAACAGCCACGCACTCAACGTCGGCAATGCGACGTAACCCGTAAGATAAATTGCAAAAGCCTGCAACAAAGAAACTCCTGGCTTTTCCGGCATTGACAAATGACTGCGAAGGTGTCCCTTTGCCCGCAAAACAATCGTGACCGCAAGTAAAACAAAACCGGCTGCCAGGGCAGCCATAATCCCAATCAGGACCAATCCCAATAGGATTGTGGTGACAAATGCCGATTGGAGGACCTCTTTCCGAGCCGCGTCGGAACCAGGCATATTCTGGCTCAAGGCAAGCTGGCCAATCCATCCATAGCGCTTCATAAAGAGGCGTTGTTGCAGATTTGGCGAAGCTTCGCCATCTTGATAGAGCTGCAGAAATAGCGCTATTTCCCGAGCTACACTGGCATCGACCGGATTTGCCGCAAGCCGTCTTAACTCGATAAGCGCGGCCTCCCTGCCGGATACTTCAGCCAGGATCGGAACAGTCAAAAGCTGTTTCCGAGTACTTTGATTCTTCTGCAGGTCTCGCACCATCCGGTCCATACGAGCCCTTAGCTCAGGCCCCGACCCCAGAAACTGCCTGGTTCCGACAATATATTTGCCCACCAACTGGAGCTGCAAATCCGGGCCGGAATCCGGGACCGGCTTTCTTGAGGCCTGGTATTGCGGCGTTTGCAGAAATACAACGGTCCCAATTATGAAAAACCAGGAAATTGCAGCGCGCAGCTTCGATCGAAATTGTTCATTCATAGAAGCACAACATTGTCGTTTTTATTTCCAAGTATAATCCGCGTTATTCCGCGTGGTCCGCGAACTCCGCGTCCCCTATTTGTAATAGTTCCTGTCGTGGACACAGAAAAGCCCCTTTTCGCTGATCCATCTTTTAGCTTCGTTCTTCAGGAACTTATTCATCCCCTCCTTGCGAATATATTCCAGATTCTCAATTTCGCTCATTCCGTATCGCGTCCGGTAGCGCAGATCCAGCCGCCTTAATCGATCGCAAGGAAATTCCGTGCATTCGTAA
>JAHFUH010000045.1 GCA_023265215.1 Acidobacteriota bacterium | reverse complement strand
TCGATCCTTGTCCAAGTTTAAAGTCCGGTAGTGATTCCAGAGAAGGTGCTGATAGAACAGGTCGCAGTCGGAGCGCGGGTATTCCGCGCAGCTTACCGCGACAGTGTCGTTTTGTTCCAGTGTCCTGGCCATTTCCCAAAGCCATCTATCGGTCATGGGGAGTGCATCTTGCACAAGGAAGAGCACATAATCCCCGGTTGAATTTTCAGCTCCTTTGTTCCTGGCATGTGCGTGGTTAAAGCTTTCCTTGGGAATTTCCAGAATTTTTGCTCCCTCCTTTGCAGCAAACTCGAGGGTCCCATCGGTGGATCCGGAGTCCACAATGATGATCTCACATTCACGCAATCCCCTTTGAGATTTCAATTTTTTCAGCAAGGAATGGAAATCTCTTCCGGCGTTTTTTGTGGGAACAACCACCGAGACTTTTTTGTCTATTAACGGCAAATCTTCTTCATAACTTGAAGTCGCCGAAATGGATGAGAAAAGAGGCTTGATCTTGAATTGCAGAGAACCCCTGGGCTGATGCAGTTTGCGAAGCGCCAGCCTGGTGGCATTATGGAACCCGTAAATCCGGCAATACCAGAGGTACTTTTTTAAATGCATGAAATATGCGAGGCCGGGCGTTAGCTCAAAATTGGTACGCCGCTTGGCTATTCGCCGGACAGATGAAATGGCCTTTCGACGCCGGCTCCCCACGGGCAGCATTTTTTCCCTTAGACGGTAGAAAAGCTGGAGAACCCTCCAGCCGTTGGATTCCTGGATCATTTCCAGCTGAAGCTTGTACACTTGATTCGTCTGGCGCAATCTTTCCAGCTCAGCGTCGCTTCCGGCCTGCAGGGCAATTCTCTCGCCAAGCCGGAAGAAGAACTTGCGGATCGACGCAACCTGCTCTTCCGAAGCCTCGAATAACTCGCGCAAGTGCGTGGGTTGTTCCTTGCCCACGCAAAGCACACCCAATCCGTGGCCGTATGGAAATTCAAAGTGGGGGTAGTCCCTTTTAATTTCATCCCATAGCCGCCAGACTCCAAAATCTCTATCCTGGACGTTCGTGTCGTGCAGTAGAACTACGCCGCGCGGGCTCATTTTGGGAAGCCATGAATGGAAATCATGCTTGACCACCTCGTAGACATGGTACCCGTCGATATGGAGGAGGTCGATTTTCCCATCCGAAAAACCGGGGAGTGCCTCATCGAAAGAACACTGCAGCAGTTTGGAAAAGCTTCCATAAAGGGGATCGTGATGGGCGCGTAGATCTTCGAGCACCTCAGATCCGAAGAAGCCCCCCTGTTCATCTCCTTTCCAGGAATCTACGGCGAAACAGCGAGTGTTCAACTGCATTTCTTGAACAGCCTGGCAGAATGAACAATAGGAATCTCCCCGATATGCGCCGAGTTCCACAAATATTTCCGGTTTCAACACTTCAATCAAATACATGGCAAACGGGATATGCTGATGCCATGCCGATGAAGCGGTTAATCTTCTGGGCGCGGAACAATAAAGGGGAAATTCCATAATCCGCCGGGATGCGCAAAATGTCGTGCGACAGTTGCTTCGGTGCTTATTGTTTTAACACAGGCTTGTACAAGATTTCGTTATACCGCTCGTAAACTTCATCCGGAGATCCGTTGGCAATCAGAGTCCCTTCATGTAGCAGGATGGCGCGCGTACAAAGCTTTTTAACGCTTTCCATCGCATGCGAAACGTACAGAATCGTTTTACCGCGTCGCTGAAAATCTTTGATTCTGTCCAGGCACTTCCGCTGGAAAGCCGCGTCGCCGACCGCGAGAATTTCATCGATCAACAGGATGTCCGGATCCACCTCCACTGCAATGGCAAATCCCAGGCGCATGTACATGCCGGAGGAATACTGTTTCACGGGCGAGTCGATGAACTTATCCAACTCGGCGAATTCAATGATACGCTTTTCGCAATCCCGGATCTGTCGCCGGGTTAGCCCCAGCATAAGGCCATTTATAACAATGTTCTCCCGGCCCGTGAGATCGCCGTGAAAGCCGGCTCCCAATTCGATTAGGGCGGCAACCCTTCCGTTTGCCGAAATTTTTCCGGTGGTTGGACGATAGACTTGGGCAATGAGCTTCAAGGTGGTGCTTTTACCCGATCCGTTGCGTCCGACAATTCCAAGCAGCTCGCCGTCCTCAACTTGAAAAGAGAGGTCTTTCAGAGCTTCAAACAGATGAAATTGGGAGCGCCGTCGAAAAATCCTGGCGGTTATCTCACGCAAGGTATCGGGACGCTCATCGATCACACGAAAACGCTGAAATACATGATCGAACCGGATTCGCGACACGGAGCCTCGCAGGGACATTACAGATAATAAACGAAGGAGTCCTGGTATCGGCGAAACACAAGATATCCAAGAACCAGAAACACCAGACCACACACTAGCGACATGGCTGCCGATTGGATAGTTGGCAGCTTCCCGTAATATATTGACATACGGAAGCCATTTAAAATGAAGACCATAGGATTAAGGTGATAAAAGAAGGAATACTTCAGTGGTATGAAATCCTGCGAATAAATAATGGGTGAACAGTAGAACCAACCAGAAAGCACGATCTGTACGATGTGCGCAACATCGCGAAAGAAGACATTTATAGCAGCGCAGAAAAAGCCGAATCCGAGGGTGAATGCAATAAGGCATATCAGGGGAAACGGCAGATATAACCAAGTCCAATAAAATGGGAAACGCAGTACCAGCAGCAAAAAAATAAGAGGAATCAAGGACAGCAAAAAATTGATCAGGTTGGCCAGGACGGCTGCTATGGGAAAAACCGATTTTTGGATGTACAGCTTTTTAAGCAATTCTCCATTCCCTACGATCGACTCTACAGAATAGGACAGCGCCTGGGAAAAAAAGGTCCAAGGTAAAATGGCTACAAGAAGAAATACCGCATAATGGTCAATCGCTAGTCGCATAAACACAGAGAATACAACAGTTAGGATGACCATCATGAATAGAGGATTGAGCAACGCCCAGAGGAAGCCCAAGACAGAGCGTTTATACCTTACGCGTAAGTCCTTCAATGCCAGCGCCCAAATCAGTTCGCGATTCTGAGATATTTCCCTGAACAATTGGAGCATTCTTTTCTGTAAACTCCAGGAACGATTATTATGGAACGGCTACTTTATCGGATATCCGCAGTCGAGTAAAGAAAATCGCCGGCGGACCTGTGCAAGTCTGCGAACAACCTAAAATCCACATTCCAGGTGCTGCAGGCTTTCGATCATACCATTCAGCCGTTTAATAGTTTTCGACTGGTGATTGATCGCTTTGCTGATCCCGACTGCGAGTTCCCCGATCTTTCCCAACGCATTTGCCAGAATTTCCAGGTTGCTGCAGGATTCCAGCATCAAAATCCTTTGGCCGACATATTGATCGCTCTTTTGATCGCGCTCGATAGTCCTGAGGACCAGCCCCCATCTCCCTTCGATTCTTGCATAGCCCAAATATGTTTCCCCATCGATGCCGCCGAGATTCGCGGTATGTATTTTTTCCGGGTGCCAAACCGCTGTTTCCAATCCAAGCATCTTGAAGTTGCTGCTTATATCGGCGATTCCTTTGCCGATCTCCCTTGCGTGTGGGACCAGATCATCCGAGACTTGTTTTCTGAGCTTCTCATAGGCGTTCATGAATTCACCAGACCTCCAGGTTTTTCTTCGAAAATACCACTGTCCGAAACTCAGTGCACGCAATTATTTGTTCCTGGGAGCGCTGGCGTCTCGCCCAATACCGCTTAGTTTTTGATTTTGGCCGCGTAGCAGTCCATGAGGTTAGCCCAGCCTTAAAAGGCCGGGATCAGTTCAAACCGCCGCTGCGCGGCTCAATAAACAATAGAAGCAACGCTCCAAAACTAAGAGCGGCATTAGGCATCTCGCCGGCAATCAAATCGATCCTTATTTCAGGGAAAACCGGCCGGCGAGACGCCGGCGCTCCCAGGTTCGCCTTCAATGGCTTGTTTGATTTTGATTTAACGGATACTATATTGTTTCTGCCGTTAGCACGGTTTGGATTGGAATAAGTGTGTGCTGTCATGAGCGATAATAGTGATTTTTTTGAAAATGAGCGAATGAAGGAAATCCTTCACTGGGTCATAGCTACATTTATTGCAACTGGACGACCTGTGGGCTCACGAAAAATTGCCCGCAACAGCCGGGAGCAGCTGAGCCCCGCCACAGTGCGGAATATAATGGCGGATCTGGAGGAAATGGGTTATTTGCGCCAGCCGCATGCTTCCGCCGGACGCGTTCCAACGGACAAGGCGTACCGTTTTTACGTCAATTACCTCCTCAAAAGACGCGACATATCCCAACGCGACCGGGTTATCATCGACCGAGACATGCGGATGGACGACAATGCCGAGCATTTTATGGCTCGCACAAGCCAGGTTTTGTCGCGAGTTTCCAACAATGTCGGCATCGTTGTATCCCCACCCATAAGCCGTGTAGCGCTCAAGCACATACATTTCATAAAGCTCACAGACAACCGGATCCTCGTAATTCTTGTCTCCCGGTCGGGCATCGTCCAGAACCGGATTATTCACTATGTCGAAGAGATCTCGCAGGCCGATCTGGAACAGGCAGCACGCTATATAGTTGAAAATTTTAAAGATAAGACTTTGTTTGAGATCAAGAACCAGATACTTCAGATGGTTAAGAAGGAACAAGCCCTCTATGACAAATTTATGCAGCGCGTCATAACTTTGAGCACTAATGCTTTTTCAGAAGCCGACAACGAGTTGGAAGCCGAAGTGTACCTGGACGGCGCCTCTAATCTAATCAAAACGCCCGAGTTTTCCGATATCAACAGGATGAAGCTTGTGTTCGAGACGATCGAACAGAAGAACAGGCTGGCAGCCTTGATATCCCGTTGCATCGAAGGAGATACCCAGGAGGTTCGGATAACGATCGGTGCTGAAAATGCGCTCCCGGGAATCGAGGATTGCACCCTGATTACTTCCCGTTACATGGTGGATGAAAATACCCATGGATCATTGGGTATTTTGGGTCCTACTCGTATGGAATATGGACGGGCTATTTCGCTGGTCGAGTATGTGGCAAGACTGTTTGGACGCGTATTCGAGATAGGAAATTGAAAAGATGACGTGGAGAATTTACCGACATCCCTCAGAATCGGAGGGAAAACCCGATTCGAGCAATGAAGATCAAAACAGCGATATTGAATCGATAGCCCCTCCCATCGATCCTACTGCCCAGATTCATGCCGATCTGAAGGCAGCCAAAGCGGAAGCTGCGGAGTGGCAGGACCGTTTCCTGCGAAAAGCTGCAGAATTTGAGAATTTTCGCAAGAGATCGGAAAAGGAAAAAATCGATTCCGTGATGCTGGCCAAGAGTTCAATTTTGCTTGAATTCCTGCCTATTGCGGATGCGTGCGAAAGGGCTCTCGAAAGCATCGGCGATCCCAAAAACAAACCGGAAGGCCTTGAGCAGTATCACGAAGGAGTCGAACTACTGTACAAGCAGCTGCTTGATTCTCTGAGCAGAGTTGGGGCAGTCCCAATGGAAGCTAAGGGAAAACCATTTGACCCCCATCTGCATGAGGCCATATCCCGGGAAGAAACAACGGAATTTGAAGAGAATACAATCACGGAAGAACTGCGCCGCGGGTATTTATTCAGGGACAGACTCCTCAGGGCCGCTCAAGTGAAGGTAGCCGTTCATCCTCAAAAAAAGGATAAGGCTTAAGAACGACGCCATATGAGCAAAATCATCGGAATAGACTTAGGTACGACCAACTCATGTGTTGCCGTTCTTGAAGGCCATTCCGTCCAGATTATCCCCAATAGCATCGGTGGCAGGACGACTCCTTCAGTTGTGGGGTTCACGGAAAAAGGCGACAGGCTGATGGGGCAGATTGCGAAGAGACAGTCGATAACGAATGCAGCCAATACTGTGTATGCCGTCAAAAGATTGATGGGCCGGCGCTATGACTCTGCCGAAATCCAGAAAATTCGATCGTACCTGACCTACAAAACCGCCCCATCGGAGAACGGAGATGTCCGGATTTCCATCCGGGGGAAGGAATATTCGCCGCCGGAAATTTCAGCCATGTTGCTGCAATACTATAAAAATATGGCTGAGGAATTCTTAAATGAAGAAGTGAGCGAAGCGGTTATAACCGTGCCTGCGTACTTTGATGATTCGCAACGCCAAGCCACTAAGGATGCGGGGCGAATAGCCGGCCTTGAAGTCCGCCGGATCATCAATGAACCCACGGCCGCAGCGCTTGCCTATGGCTTGGATAAAAAGGACCGGGAACGGGTTGCGATATTTGACCTGGGCGGCGGGACATTCGATATTTCGCTCCTTGAAATCAACAACGGCGTGTTTGAGGTCATCGCTACTTGTGGAGATAGTTTCCTGGGCGGGGAAGATTTTGATCAATGCATCATTGATTGGATGATTAGCGAATTCAAGTCTGATACGGGGATCGATATCGGCACGGATATTTTGGCCCGGCAGCGTTTGAAGGAAACAGCGGAAAAAACCAAGTGCGAGCTTTCAATGGCTAGGGAATCCCAGATCAATCTGCCGTTCATCGCTGCGGATGCCAACGGCCCAAGGCACTTCGAAAAAAAGCTGACACGGGATCGGCTTGAGGAACTCGTGAAGGAATTGATCGAAAGGACTACCTTCTTCTGTGTCAAGGCTCTGAAAGACGCCAAGCTGACGCCCGCTGACATCAGCAAAGTTATTCTTGTCGGCGGACAAACCCGCATGCCGGCGGTTCAAAGACACGTAGAGAAAATATTCGGTAAAAAGCCGTCGCTTGAGGTCAATCCTGACGAAGTCGTCGCCGTTGGCGCCGCTCTTCAAGGCGGAGTTCTGCAGGGGGAATTGAAGGAGATCGTGTTGCTGGACGTACTCCCGTTGTCCCTGGGAGTGGAAACCCAAGGAGGGTTGTTTACACGGGTTATTGACCATAACTCGACCATTCCGCTGAAAAAGACCACGACGTTTACTACGGTTTCGGACAACCAGACGGTGGTCGAAATTCATGTTCTCCAGGGCGAACGCGAAGTTGCTCAATTCAATCGTTCGCTGGCAAAATTTGATCTGGTGGGTATTGCGCCCGCCCCGCGAGGTGCGCCGCAAATTGATGTGTCTTTCGACATGGATGCCAATGGAATATTAAGCGTATCTGCCAAAGATAAGCTTTCGGGTAAAGAGCAAGCGATTAAAGTCACTCCTTCAACCGGTTTGAGCAAGGAGGAGATTGATCGGATGATCCTGGATGCAAAGCAATTTGCTGAGATGGATAAGAGCGCCAGAGAAGCGGCGGAATTGAAAAATCAGATTAGAGGCCAAATGGCTGCGGTTGCCAGGAGTTATGCCGATTTTGGTTGGCTGCTTGACAGTTCCGAACAGGAAATGGTAAAAAATGCGATCCAAAATGCCAAAAACCTTCCCCCTGAAGAAGACAGCATCTCGATACTTAAGGATTCGCTGACGCAATTAGAGGGTTGTACTTCCAAATTGGCTGCGGCAATGTTTAGCGCCCCCGATAGCCAGGACTTAAGAGCGGAGTCCTGGTCGACAGAAGAGCGTGGCGAAGCCAATGTTGAGCAGCTTTTGAAATCTGCGCTGGACGATGTTAAATCTAAATAGTGCGGAACCCGTAATCCGGTAGCCAGGATGGCTTCCATAGGGCGAAAAAATAATTAGAGATAGCCAATAAAAGCGGAGTTATCGTTTGAATAACAAGAGAGACTACTACGAAGTGCTTGGGATTTCCCAGGATGCTTCGGATCAGGAAATCAAAAGCGCATATCGAAAGATGGCCTTGAAGTATCATCCTGACAAAAATCCTCATGACAAAAACGCCGAGGAGAAGTTCAAAGAGGCCGCTGAAGCGTATAGCGTCCTAAGCGACGCCGATAAGCGAGCCCGATACGACCGTTTTGGTCATAACGGATTGCAGGGTGGTGGATTCAGCGGATTCGATCCTACCACTTTTGGAGATTTCGGCGACATACTCGGGGAGTTTTTTGGTTTTGGCGACATTTTTGGGGGACGCCGTCGAGGCGGACCCGAACGCGGCGCCGATCTTCGATACGACCTGAAGGTTTCTTTTCGTGAAGCCGCATTCGGCCTGAAAACGAAAATTAAAATTCCGAGGCTGGATACCTGCGGGGCTTGTGAGGGCCGCGGTACTCCCAAAGGTAAAAATCCCATCAGTTGCCCCGCCTGCCACGGATCCGGACAAGTCCGGTACCAGCAGGGCTTTTTTTCCATAAGCAGAACATGCGGACAATGCAATGGAACCGGCAAGGTAATCAGCGAGCCTTGTGAAACCTGCCAGGGGCGCGGACGTGTCAAAAGGGAAAAAGTGCTGGAGATCAGAATACCAGCCGGCGTGGATAACGGGGCCAGGCTGCGGATCCAGGGTGAAGGCGAAGCCGGGCTTCACGGAGGCGCATCCGGAGATCTCTATGCGGTCATCTATGTGGAAGAGCATCCATTCTTCCAGAGACAGGGAAACAATATCTATTGCCAGGTGCCGATTGGAATAGCGCAGGCTGTTTTGGGCGCTGAAATTACCGTTCCCACTCTTGAGGGCGAAGAAAAACTCAAGATTCCGGAAGGCACTCAGGGAGGATCAGTTTTCCGATTGCGCAATAAAGGTATTGTAAGCCTTGGTGAGAGAGGACGTGGAGACCAGTTTGTTACCGTAAATGTCGCGGTTCCCACGAAACTGACTAAAGAACAAAGGCAGGCTTTCGAAGTTCTGGCCAAGGTTATGAAAGAAGACGAACTCATCCAGGAACGGAATATTTTCGAAAAAGTTAAAGACATTTTCGGATAGCCTGATGTCCCGGAGACGATTCCACGTTCCACGAGGCTCTATCCGTGACGGCGTTGCCGTTCTCCCGCCAAGCCAGGCACACCACCTGCGCAATGTGCTAAGAATATGCTCCGGCGATACTGTGGAGGTCTTTGACGGTGAAGGGAACGGCTTTATCGGAACCGTAGAAATGCGCGGTGCCGAGGTCGCCATCCGAGACCTGAAAAACATGCCTTTCAAAAAAGGGCCGGTCGGTCTCACGCTGGCTGCCGCGCTGGTCAAATCTGCAAAATTCGAGTGGATGCTTCAAAAAACGACTGAGCTGGGAATAGAGGAAATAATTCCTCTGAATACTCGTTTCAGCGAGATCCAGATTCCCGACAGTAAAATCGATTCCCGCCTGGAACGCTGGATACGGATTGTTCACGAAGCCTCCAAGCAGTGCGGTCGTTTTGCGGCGCCACGAGTGCGCCGGCCTGTGCACTTTCAGGAGTTGCTCAACATTGAAGAATTTGCCGGGTGCACTAAATTCCTCTTTTACGAAAAGGCTGGAGTTTATTGGAGACCTGAACAAACTCAGTTCACGGAGCGGGTTGTGCTTTGCATGGGTCCCGAAGGTGGATGGGATCGGGACGAGATAGAGCAGGCAGTCAAAGGCGGCTATCAAATCTCCAGCCTTGGCCCGTTAGTGCTTCGCGCCGAAACCGCTGCAATCGCCGCCGTATCCATCATTCAGCATCAAATCTATAGTTCCGCATCCTGATTTTATTTTGAGTCTTCCAAGGCTCAAAATTACAAAAAAGAATGTGCCTCCGCTATAATGCGGTCACCTGCAATTTTGCAGGAGAGGAGGGCACGTGCATTATTGGATCTGGAAACTGCTGGCGGCATGTTTGTTTTTTTCATGCGTGGCGCTGGGACAGCAGCGTCCCCTTACAACCGATGACGCCGATATTCTAAAAACGGGCAGAGTACGTGCCGATTTCGGCGTCGAATTTCTGCAGCGGCAACACTACTCCCTGTCCGGTTTGGAGGGAGATCTGATCCGGATGGGTGTTTCAAGCATCCACGTGGGCGTAGGCGATTATGCCGAATTCCAGATTTCCGGCGTGGCGCAGGATGTCCTTTCAGTTTCGAGCCGGACCACGCCGCCTGCCATACCTTCAAAGGTTCAAGGAAACTCCACCACAGATTTCGGCGATTTGATCCTGGGCGCGAAACTTAAACTGGCGGACGAAAAAGGGGCACGTCCGGCGCTGTCTTTCAAATTTGCGGTGGAACTGCCGAATGCCAAGCATGACAGCGGCTTGGGAACAGACCAGACGGAATTTTATTCGAGCATCCTCATGAAGAAGCATTTCGGCCGTTCTCAGATTCTTGGCGACATCGGATTCGCAATTCTAGGATCACCAGTGCTTATGGGAAGACAGGCGGACCCATTGACTTATGGCGTTGCTGCAATAGTCCCGGTCTACCGCAGTTTGAATGTTGTCGCCGAGGTTAATGGGCGACAGGGGCCGCCGAACAGGTTGGGGAACGAGAACAAATCGCAAGCGCTGGCCGGCATTCAGTTTTGGACCGGAAAAATTCGCTGGGATTTGGCTGGCGTTGCCGGGCTGATGCACTTCAATCCGAAATCCAGCGTGATTGTTGGAATGAGTTATGAGTTTCAAGCTTTCCGGAGAAATGAATCCCGAATTAAGATAAAATAAGATATAGAGTTTCGCGATGAGAGGTGAAGCGGAACTGTGAAGAGCGCTTTAGGTGAGTTTGTTTCATGGAAGATAATTCGGCCCCGGTCATCATTGCACGAGCCTGGACGGACGGCGAAGCCTCGGTTATCAAGAGTCTGATCGAGAGCTATGAAATTCCGTGCCATTATCTGTCGGAACTGCCGAACCGTTTATATCCTGTTTCAACAGACGGCTTGGGCCAGATTCGAGTTTTTGTGCCCGCTTCGCTGGCGGAGGAAGCTATTCGCATTCTGGATGAGCATCGCCGCCACCAGGCGCCTCTGCGCCTGGTGGATTGATCAATCAAGCAATAACATTTTAGATCTTGGGTAAATGTTCTCCGCATTAATGCGGGGCCATGCCGAGAACAATGAAAAATCAGATTCGGGAAAAGAAGATTGTCGCCGCCACTTCTGTTTTGGCTGCAATATTTCTAACCGGCGTCAAACTGATCGTCGGTCTCTTCACCGGAAGTTTGGGAATTCTAGCGGAAGCTGCACATTCAGGGCTGGACCTGATTGCCGCCTTGATAACCCTTTTTGCCGTGAGGGTAAGCGACCGTCCCGCCGATGAATCCCATCTTTATGGCCACGGGAAAGTTGAAAATCTCAGTGCGTTGGCAGAAACCCTGTTGCTGTTTCTGACATGCTTGTGGATTATCTACGAAGCTATCCACCGTCTTTTCTTCGCTGCAATCGATGTTTATCCAAGCTGGTGGGCTTTTCTGATCATGGGCCTTTCCATTCTTATCGATTTCTCCAGGTCCAGGGCGCTTGCGCGCGTTGCCCGGAAATACAGAAGCCAGGCACTGGAAGCCGATGCACTGCATTTCAGTACGGATATCTGGAGTTCGGCTGTTGTGATTGGAGGTCTGGCGCTGGTGAAGTACGGCGAATACCGAGGCGGCGACAAATCGGCTTTTGAGCGGGCGGATGCGATCGCTGCGCTTGTTGTCGCCGCGATTGTGATATATGTCAGCATAAAACTTGGCAGAAGATCCGTCGACGCGTTGTTGGATGGGGCGCCAAAAGGTTTGGCTGAACGCCTGGCGCGGTCGGTGGAAAACATCCCCGGAATTAATCGGGTTTCCAGGGTGCGCGTCCGCGATGTTGGGGGCAAGGTGTTCGTCGAGTTGAGCGTAGACGTTCCTCGACATCTCTCGTTCGAAGAAAGCCATCAGCTCACTCAGGAAGCGCAGCAGATGGTGAATGCCGTTGCTCCTGACGCCGATGTTGTAATTCACACAATTCCGACTTCAGACAGAGAAGGCATCCTGGAAGAGATCCAGACCATTGCGGCTCGCGAGCATCTGTCCGTTCACAACATCAACACCCACAAAACCGAGCTCGGAATGTGGATCGATCTTGATCTGGAGGTGGACCCAAACCTCAGCTTTGAGCGCGCGCATGAACAGGCGACCGACCTGGAAACAAAGCTGCGCGACGAACTGATCCGGACGCCAAATCCCATAGTTAAAATCAACGCTCATATAGAACCGCGCGCAAACGAGTCCATTGTCGGGACTCCTCTCTCTCCCGTGGAATCAGCTTTTTATGCCGAGCGGGTTGAAGCAATCGGACAGGGTTTGATCGGAATCGGCGGATGCCACGATATCGAACTGCACCGCCTGGATGGGAAGGTTTATCTTTCGTTTCACCTGTTGATCACCTCGGGCATTCCAATAGCTGAGGTTCACAATATTGCGGAACAGATGGAGAACAGGCTTAGACGCGAATTTCCTGAACTCGGTCGCGTCGTTATTCATACAGAACCGGCGAATGAATTACGAGTGACGAGTGACGAATTTTATCTATTTTGACCGAATTCGATTCAATTGTGCAAGGCATCGGAGTATACCTCGCAATTTCTAGACTTTGAGTATTCGAGTCTTGGAGCTATTTATAATAAGACACCAGGAAATAAAAGGTGGTTTCGATTAGTCGAGCTTCTTGCGGAAGCGGATAGCGCTCAATCCCAGGATGATGACGCCGTAAACCGTTAGATAAAGCATCTGGGGCCATAGCACTGCAATGCCTGCACCTTTCAGGAAAATCCCACGAACAATTTCCATGAAATATCGAAGAGGATTCAAATAGGTCAGGTACTGCACAACCAAAGGCATATTGCGAATCGGGAAGGTGAAGCCGCTCAGCATGAACGCCGGGGTTGTGATGAAGAAGGAACCGAGGTTGGCCTGTTGCTGGGTGTTTGATATCGTCGAAAGAAAAAGGCCCGCGCCCAGGCTGGGCATTAAAAAGAGAGAAGCACAAATCATCAGCAGGATGAAATTGCCGCGGAAAGGGATGTGAAACCAGAGCAGTGCTGCGCCCGTTATGATCAGCATGTTGGTCATGCCGACCAGAGCGAAGGGAAGTGTTTTGCCGATCATCAGCTCGATCGGCCGCATGGGCGTGACCATAAGCTGCTCCATGGTTCCCAATTCTTTTTCCCGGATGATCGCCTGCGCGGTCAGCATCAATGTAACCATGAGCAGAATATTGGCGGCCACTCCCGGGACGAAGTAATTCCGGCTGCGCAAATCCGGATTAAACCAGACGCGTGCGCTTGGCGCCACCTGACCACCGGCTGCATTCCGCAGATTCACTTGTATTCTCTGCTGATTTCTGGAAGGACTGAGCGTCACATCCCCCGCAAAGCCGGCTATCACTCCGGCCGCATAGGCGGATACCAGGGATGCGGTATTGGAGTTTGTGCCATCCAGCAACACCTGCACCTGTGCGGTGCGGCCGCGCGCCAGGTTGCGCGAGAAATCAGGAAGCACGGCCACCACTGCATGCACTTCACTCCGGTCCAGAAGCTTTTGGACCTCTTCTTCGCTCTGCGGTTCCGCCACCACATCGAACCTTCCGGATCCCTCGAATCGCGCCCGCAGCGCGCGGCTTTCGGGCGTGCGACTCATGTCCATCCACGCAATGCGTGCGTGATCGACATCGAGTGTGACCGCGTAACCGAATACCACGAGCTGAATAAGCGGTGGCAGAAAAAGCAGCGCCCGCATCCGCGGTTCCCGAAGCATCTGGATAATTTCCTTGCGTAGAATGGTTCGGATGCGTTCCCACATGCTCATGCCACCTTTTGCCGTGTTAATTTGCGAACCGACAACCAGAAAACGATCGCGGCAAACAGCGTCATAAAAAGCAGCTGGTCTGCAATTATTCTCAAGCCCACTCCCTTCAGGAAGAGAGCTTTCAGAGCAGTGACGAAATATCGCGCCGGAACAATCAGGCTTATCACCTGAAGGGCCTTGGGCATGGTGTCGATTGCGAATACGAATCCGGACAAGAGAAAACCCGGGAGGAAAGTGCTCAGCATGCCCATTTGATAGGCTTGCACCTGGGTGCGTGCGCCGGCCGATATAAATATGCCCCAAAATAGCACTCCGCATAAGAACAGGCAGGTCGACAAAGCAAGAAGGAGAATGCTGCCGCGGAAAGGGACTGAGAAAATAGTTACACTCACCAACAGCGCCAGAATTGAATCGGCCACTCCAATGACGAAATAGGCAAGCATTTTACCGATTACCATTTCAGAGGCGCGGAGAGGAGTAGAAAGGATCTGCTCCATCGCGCCTATCTCCCACTCGCGCGCGATTGTAAGCGAAGTCAACTGGCCCGCCAGGATCATTAGGATTACGGCAATCAGTCCCGGGACAACAAAATTGCGCGATTGGAGAGAGCTGTTGTACCAGACGCGCATCCGGGCGTCCACAGCGGGCGATGCTTGTGCCATCAAACGTTTTTGCGGCTGAATCCGGGCGGAGTAGGTGCTGACGACGCTCTCGGCGTAACCCATCGCAATTGAAGCCGTATTCGAGTCGCTGCCGTCGACCAGGAGCTGCACGCCCGCGATGCGGCCTGCGGCTACGTCGCTGCCGAATCCACGGGGGATGACGACGCCGATTAAGATTTTGCTGTTGTCGATGGAACGCTCGATCGGAGTGTAGGAATCGGCGAACCCGCGGACTTCAAAATAGCGGGAACCCTGAAATTGGCGTGAGAGGGCGCGGCTGACCGTCGTCCCGTCCTGGTCGTAAATCAAGGTCGGAATTTTATCCACGTCAAGACTCAATGCGTAACCATAGAGGAGCAACATCATGAAAGGCATTGCCAGCGCCAACGCCAAACTCCTGGCGTCTCGAGTAATGTGGTGCAGCTCTTTAATAAACATCGCCCGCGTGCGCCGATAGTTCATCCCGCTCTTTTCTCCTCTGCCTCAATCAGGGCGACAAAAACATCTTCCAAAGAAGGCTGAATTTCCTCGAGCCGCCGTATTTCGATCCCTTCGGAACCAAGACGCCTGCGTATCTCTGCGATGCCGTTCCCAAGGTCATCCACCGCGATATGCAGACCTCCCCCGAATACGGCAACGTCTTTGACCCCGGGCGCTTGCTCCAATGCCCGCATGGTTTCCAGCGGAGCGGGGGTGTCCAGACGAAGAAGCGAATGGGAATCCAAACCGGCACGCAATTCTGCGGGCGCGCCCAGTGCGATAACTTTTCCTCGATACATCAGCGCCAGCCGATGGCAGTATTCCGCTTCGTCCATGTAATGCGTGCTGACGAAAATAGTATGGCCGGCGCGAGCCATTTCGCGGATCAGTTCCCAGAAAGCTCCACGCGCGATTGGATCCACTCCCGAGGTTGGTTCATCCAGAAAGAGAACAGGTGGATCATGCAAAATCGCGCAACCCAGCGCCAGCCGTTGCTTCCAGCCGCCGGAGAGGGTGGCTGTCAGAGAATCGTGTCGCTCCGTCAAGCCGGCCATCTCGAGCACGTACTGCCTGCGCTCGCGTCGGCGCTCGCGTGGAACCCCGTACATTCCGGCAAAGAAATCGATGTTCTGTTCCACCGTGAGATCGTCATAGAGAGAGAACTTCTGGGACATGTACCCAATATTGCGGCGGACCTTTTCCGGCTCCACAGCCACATCGATATCTTTCACAATCGCTTTGCCGAAGGTAGGCGTCAACAGACCGCAAAGCATCCGGATTGTTGTCGATTTTCCCGCTCCGTTCGGGCCCAGGAATCCGAAAATTTCCCCTTCGCTCACCTGCAGCGTGACATGGTCTACGGCTATAAATTCGCCGAATGTTTTCACCAGTTGACGAGTTTCGACAGCCCAGCCGCTCATCAGGACTCCAGCTTTTCGGCGGCGCGCACGGTTTCCACGAACACGCCTTCAAGATTGTCGGCGCCGGCTTCGTGCTTGAGGACTTCCGGCGCATTGCAGCGTATCAGCCTGCCGCGATGCATCAAGCCGACGCGATTGCATCTTTCGGCTTCGTCAAGGTAAGCCGTGGCCATCAAAATAGTGATTCCCTCCTTGAGCAGTTCGTAGAGAATTGCCCAAAAATCGCGGCGCGAGACGGGATCCACTCCATTCGTGGGCTCATCGAGAAAAAGGATTTGCGGCCTGTGCAGCAGCGTGCACATAAGTGCCAGTTTCTGCTTCATGCCGCCGGAGAGTTGTCCCGCCTGGCGATTGCGATATGGTTCCATGCGGGTCATGCGCATCAACCGCGTTTTGAGCTCCATTCGCGCGGAACCGATGATGCCGAAAAGATCGGCATAAAAGTTCATGTTTTCCTCGACTGAGAGATCCAGGTACAAGCCAAATCTCTGAGCCATATAGCCGATCTTGTCCTTAACCTGCTGCGGTTCGCGCGCAACATCGTGTCCGGCAACTCTTGCCGTTCCTTCGTCGGGATCGACCAGCCCGCAGAGCATCCGCAATGTTGTCGTTTTTCCAGAGCCGTCCGGTCCCACCAGGCCGAAGATTTCTCCCCGGGAGATGGTCAGGTTGAGGTGATCCACTGCCGTGAGTTTCCCGAACCGGCGAGTCAGATCGCAGGTTTCGATTATCGGTTCCATTCATTACTCCAGCTGAATTTCAGCATCGGCCGGCATATTGGACTTCAATTCATGCTGTGGATTGTCCAGATCGATTTTGATGCGGTACACGAGTTTAGCGCGCTCTTCCTGCGTCTGGATCTGCTTGGGCGTAAACTCGGCTTCCGACGCGATGAAGCTCACGCGCCCGGTGTATGTTTTACTGCGATAGGAATCCGTTGTTACTTTGGCCTTTGTCCCAAGCTTCAATTTTCCCAGATCCGTCTCGCTGATATAGGCGCGAAGCCAGGGATGGTCGATGTCCCCGATTGTAACGACGGTTGTTCCGGCGGCAAGCACCTCTCCGACATCGGCTGATTTGACCAGGACCACCCCATCGACCGGCGATGCTGCAACCGTGTCGGCGAGTTGCGCGTCTATCAAGGCCAGATTGGCTTTGGCTCGCGCGATTTCGGCTCGCCGCACGGGCAGTTCCTGCTCGCGCCGCTTGATCTCGAGAGCGTTGGATTCGACCATTTTCAACGCGGCGCCTGCGCGCTCGACTTGTGCAAAGGCCGCATCGATCTGCTCGTCGCGTGGGCCCGCCAGGACGAGAGCATAGCGTTGCTTGACCTGCTTCAGCGCTGCTTCGGCGCTTTCCCAACGGCTGCGGTACTGATCGTACTGGGCTGTTGAAACGTCGTCATTTTTGTAGAGCGTTTGTCCTCGCTCCCAATCCTTCCTGGCACGATCGTACTCTGCCTGGGCTGCTTCAACTGCCGCGCCGGCTTCCTGCTTTTCCTGGGGGCGGGAGCCGTTTTTCAGCTCCTGGAGCCTGGCTTTATAGGAATTCAGATCCGCTTTCCGCTGTTCAAGGTCGGCGGCCGTATTTTCCTTTTGCCAGGCGAGGGATGTTTCCGCCTGTGCAAGCAAAGCCGTGGCCGATTGCAGAGCCGCGGTTTCCCGATCCCGTTGTGCGAGCAGCTGATCGCGATCCAGGCGGGCGATCAGCTGGCCTTTTTTGACAGCGTCCCCTTCGTCCACCGTCCGCTCGATTAGGCGGCCCGCTGTTTTAAACGCGATGTTCACTTCCGTCAATTCGATATTTCCGGAAACCGCTATGCGGTTTCCGGAATTGCGGCTGCCGTTTTTGAAAAACAGCAAGTAAGATCCTGCTGCGGCCAGAACAATTACAATCAAAAAAATGAGTCGTTTTCGCATTCCGCTCTCCAATTACTGCACGCTGATTCTTACTTTTCCCATCGCCTGTTCCAGGTCGATGCGCGACAGATTGTAGTTGTAAAGCGCCTGCGTCTGGTTGTCGCGCGCCCTCTCCAGCCGCGTCTGCGCATCCGTCACCTCCAGGCTGTTTGCGACTCCCGCTTCATATCTTCTCTGCGCCTGCGTCAGTTCATTTTCCGATAATTCCAAACCATCCCG
>JAHFUH010000409.1 GCA_023265215.1 Acidobacteriota bacterium | reverse complement strand
GGAGATAGCGAGCACGCACTAGCACTCAACGCAAAGGCGCAAAGACGCCAGGGCGCAATGATCGGGATGCGGGCTTTGCGTCCTGGCGACTTTGCGTTAAACAAATGCACCTTGGTAATAGGAGCCAACAAATGCTCAGCACATCCGCATTCTCGGAATAAGGAGGCTCACATAATGGGATTAAATATAGCGTCAATTTTTGGCAGTGGTTTGGGCCAGTTGATCAAAGACGTGGTCGGCACCTTCAAGCTTGCGCCGGAAAAACAGGCGGAACTCCAGCAAGTGATCGATCAGAATGCCCACGAAATTCAGATGAAAGAGTACGAGCTGCAGGTGCGCGCAATGGATGCCGAAAGCAAAGCCATTGAAGCCGCTTCGGCCAACATTCGCGCGGAAGCGCAAAGCGGCGACAAATGGACGAGCCGCGCGCGGCCGACATTTCTCTATCTGTTTTACATAATCCTCGCCTTTAATTTTATCCTCGTCCCGATCGCGCAGATGATCAAGGGCATATCATTGGCGCAGCTGCATCCGATCGAATTTCCCGACATCCTGTGGGAAGTGTTCGTAGCCGGCTATCTCGGGTATACGGGCGTCCGCTCCTGGGAAAAAAGCAAACTTGCAATAAACTGATTGCCCGCCGGCACAGTAGCCGGGTTCCACACGATGCCAATCTCCAACAGCTGATCTGATCTGCGATCGCGATGTAGTTTCCAGTCAATGGAGGCGAGAAGGCTCTGCACTGTTTCCCAGGAAAGCGATCGCGGCAGTTGGCCTTTGCCATTTCTGCTTTCGGGGGAGGGCAGCAGCTCCTTAAAAGGTATGCCGGTTTCAGCTTCTATTTTTCGGGCAACATCGGAACTCGGTCGACGCGGTCCCCGCACTATGAGGCTTAAATGCGATTCGGAAACTCCGAATCTAGCTGCTAACTGCTTTTGTCTCAGATTATTGCGAACAATTAAATTGCTTAGCGTTTGGTGTATCATGCGGCGGAGTATAGTGAATAAAAGGTGAATAAGTCAATGTTATTATCCAATAAATGGCATATATATCTTGACATAAATGATTTATAGTTTACTATTTGTCAAATATTACTTTGCAGTTTGTCAAGATATTGGAATGATACTAGAAAGTTTGAAAGCGATTATCGCTGACCGCAGAGAAACACAGGGACTTACGCAGAAAAGGCTAGCCGGCATTATGGGGGCCAAAGAGTCCATGGTTTCCGCTATCTTGAGCGGAAACAGAGGCTTAAGCGAATTATGGATCGAAAGATTTTGTGCGGCCCTGAACATTACTCTTGGAGAGCTGGAGAAACCCTCACCGCATATCTATGATCCCATTGAAATCCGTGAGTATTACGATAAGCTAAAGAAACTGCATGAGATATCTCATGTTCCAGGATTCCGGGCAGCCTCTCGCGCTATTGACGACTGGCTCGAAGCGGCAGAAGCCGGCTGGGACGTTCGGCCGGCGGCGCAAGAAATTGCGATCCCAAAAATTAACGAGAAACCGGGGATTTCGTATTCGGATTCTGACGCCCCGCAGCCGGTTCAAAGCGTTCGAGTGCCTTACTATGATGCCGTGCCCGCCTGCGATCCGCGCGAAATAAGCCCGCAGGGGCAGATATGGATGGACATTATTCATTCAAAATCAAAAGGATCGTGGTACACCCTGCGTGTCAACGGCGACAGCATGTCTCCGGATTATCTGGACGGTGATGTCGTATTGATGGATCATGCGCCGCAACCATGCGATGGCGATATCGTAGCGGCATTGATTGACGGTTATGAAAGCACGCTGAAGATCTACTCGCGCATCGGGGACAACATAATCCTTACACCAATTGAGACGAAACGCCATTCGCCCCGCACATTTCATGCAAGCAGAGTGACAATCCAGGGAGTCCTTGTCGAAATAGTCCGCCGAATAGCGAAACGGAGGTCAGTGCCGGGCCGCAAACCATCGTAGCTATAAAATGCAGGTTTGGAGAATCAAGGCCAAGCATGAAACCAGCTATCCAAATGCTGTGATCTGAAGGTCATTTGCAATCGTAGTTCTTTTGGAATAGAGTCTTCAAAATGGCATCCAGTATGTTTCGATTTCAAAGAAGAAATGGATTCAAAGTGTGTGAAGAGGATTCCGTTTATGCGGCACGCGCAAGCGGTTCCTTATTGAGACGCAGAAACCGACCTCGAATAATCGATTTATTCGCCGGCGCCGGCGGGATGAGTTTGGGATTTTCAGAGGATTTCGGCCACCGGTTTCAAGTCGTCTGGGCAAACGACTTTGACAAGAATGCTGCAAAGACATATTCCGCCAACTTTGGCATTCCATGTGTCGTGGGCGACATATTGAAAATTCTTAAGGACAACGCAGAAATCCCTGCTGCCGATGTTGTAATCGGCGGACCGCCGTGTCAGGGATTTAGCCTGCTCAATAAGAAACGGTCAGGCGATCCCAGGAAGCAATTGTGGCGTCCCTTTATCGATGTTGTTCTGAAATCGGGCGCATCGATTTTTGTGATGGAGAATGTGCCGCAGTTGCTTGGTTCGCCGGAACACAACCAAATAAAGCAGTTGGCCGAAAAAGCAGGATTCATGACCGCTTCAGCGAAACTGTGTGCCGCTGATTACGGAGCTCCGCAAACACGCTGGCGAGCTTTCATTATCGGATGCAAGTTTATGAATCCTGAGCTTGTATTCCCTCCAAAGAAAACTCATTACAACCCGCGCAATGGGCACGTGCCGGACTTATTCAGACATCCCGAACCATGGCGAACTGTTCGTGACGCAATCGGAAACTTGCCCATACCTGAGGGATCCCAAATCAGGACGGTTCCCGCTCCGCTTGATTTGCACTTTGGGAGAACTCCGACTGAAATCAGCCTCAAAAGGTATACGGCCATTCCCAAGGAGGGGATGAATCGCTTCGATCTTCAGAAAATTGCGCCTGAAATCACTCCTCAGTGCTGGATCCGAAAAACATCAGGCGGAACGGATCTCTTCGGCAGGCTTTGGTGGGATAGGCCGGCTTTCACGATTCGCACGGAATTTTTCAAGCCGGAAAAAGGACGCTATCTGCACCCGGCTCAACATCGGCCGATCACTCATCGCGAGGCTGCACGCTTGCAGGGTTTTCCCGATACCTTCAAATTCATCGGAACCAAAGTTGATATTGCGAAGCAGATAGGAAATGCAGTGCCGCCGCCGTTGGCCGCGAGAATAGCCGATGTTGTTTGCGCCTTGTTTGAAAGCAAAAAAAGCGGATGACGGATATTTTTTCAGTTAAGAAGCGGAGCTGGATCATGGCCCGGATCCACTCCCAAGACACGAAGCCGGAGTTGTTGGTTCGTAGCGTAGTTCACAGGATGGGTTTTCGATTCCGGCTTGGCGGAGCCGGATTGCCGGGGCGACCGGATCTCGTTTTCCCGCGCATGAAAAAAGTGTTTTTTATTCATGGTTGCTTTTGGCATTGCCACAACTGTAGGCGTGCCTCAGTTCCGACCAGCAACACAGATTTTTGGAAGAAAAAGCTGTCAGGGAACGCGCAGCGGGACAGGCAAAACTATCGCAGGCTCAAAGCGCTTGGTTGGTCCTACATGGTCGTTTGGCAATGTGAACTCCGGAAAGAAACATGGCTCTTATTGAAGCTCAAACGCTATCTTGAGGAAAAAGGAAGCTGTGGTTAGACGTTCCCGGCAGGATGAACCTGGATCAATTCGTTTAAAGCTATTGGAACTACTGGATAGTTTCGGCCGTGAACTATCCGGCGACGATCTCCGTTCGAAAGTCCGAGCACTAATTCCCTCTTTCCATCTGCTTCGCGATTTGGGAAGCTCTCTGATCCCTAGCCAGGATGCCGATTCCGCCCGGGATCGCATTCTGTTTTATTTTCGACGCTATCCCCTAACTGTAATCGAAGGCGATGAGTTGATGGTGGTGTCGGGTATTGGAGAATGGGCCCGGCGAGTTCGGGAACTGCGGGTTCAATATGGCTGGTCTATAGTCAGCGGCGTGGCTGCCCGGGAGATGAATGAGAACGATGAGTTTCCTGTAGAAGGCATTAATGTGACCGAGATGGGACCCGATGACTACATGCTTGTTGATGCGGTTCAAGACCGCGAAGCTGCGTTTCGATGGACGGTCGCAAACGAAATACGAAAAAAACGCTTAGGCGTCAGAGAAAAAATCCTGGAATTCCTTCGCAGCAACGTTGGGAAGCCTGTTACCGGCGAAGAGCTCAGATATGTCGCCAAAGACAGAACGGAGTGGGCCAGACGAGTACGGGAATTACGAACAGAGCAAGGTTGGCCCGTAGTGACCAAAGTTTCCGGCAGGCCGGATCTGCCCATCGGAACCTATCTTTTGGAGCAAGACAGGCAAAGCCCACCTCATGACAGATTCATTCCGGATCCTGTTCGACGATCAGTGCTGGTTCGCGATGGGTACTCCTGCCGAAAATGCGGCTGGAATCACGACAAATGGAACCCTGCCGATCCACGGCATCTTGAACTGCATCATGTCGAGCACCACGCACACGGTGGATCAAATGAGCCGGAAAACCTAATTTCTATTTGCACCGTCTGCCATGATCAGATCCACGCTCAAGGAGGCTAATACGAATTTGGTGCTTCTCCAGGGAACTGTTGTTGACTGTCATCGACGGTCCCACAACGTCTAAATTCCCATGGATTTACCTTACCTCTTCTGTCATCAAACATGTATGAAAATCAGAAGAGGCATATCTCGCTGCTGTCCCAATCCTGCCTGCCGCTTGAACGGACAGTTTGACTAAGGCAATGTCATCCGTCATTCGTATTACACCACGACTCAAGGCAGACGGCGTCGTTATCGTTGCAAGGAACGCGGCAAAACATTCTGTTCCACCCATGGCTCGCCCTATTATCGTTTGCATAAGCCCAGGTCTCTGTTCGATGAAGTGATTCTAATGGGTGTTCACGGCATAGCCGTTTCAGCCTTCTTTTTGTTTTTCTTTTTTGCATATCTCACAAACAATTGAGGATTTGATTGTGATCGTTCTTAGCATGCCGCGCTGAGATATATTTTCAATTCAACAACACTTCCCTGGAGAAGCACCGCAATCGGCTTCGGATTAAAGATCTTGAATGCTGTCATTTTCCAAAAAATGCGATATAAATACATCATCGTATATATGAACGGTACCAGTAATCGACCACGCCTAAAAGGCGTGGCTTTGGCCTGCCCCGCACAGCGCTGACTGCGGGACACACTTGACACTGTGGGTGGATGACGCATCACGGCGATTCTCCAGAGTCTAAATGTTCGTTCGGCTCAGGCCCGAAGGGCCGTCAGTGAATAGCCCCGGCCGCAAGGCCGGGGTTGGCGATTTCGATTGAATGAGCGCTGAAAGCGCGGCA
>JAHFUH010000408.1:2821-5413 GCA_023265215.1 Acidobacteriota bacterium | reverse complement strand
GGCAACAAGCCTGAACCTGCTGCCCATATGGCAACTGGACGGAGGACATATAGCCTACGCGATGATTGGCCGCTCGCGCCATAAGACGCTTTCGATCGTAGCCTTGTTGGCGCTGATTTTTGTGAGTTTATCAGGGTGGCCCGTGCCTTCGTATGCGCTATTCAGCATCCTGCTTTTAATTGTCGGGATCCGGTCTCGCTTTTATCATCCGCCCGTGGTACTGGAAGAGGAACATCTGGGGTTCGGAAGAGTCATTCTCGGGCTGATTGCCTATCTAATCCTGATCATTTCCTTTACTCCAGCCCCCGTTACACTCAACTGAAAAACATTTGAACTGCGGACTTCCGTGGATGTACACGGACAAAATGCGCGATGATCCGCCGGAATCCGCAGTCAGGGCCTGTAAATGACTAACATTTGCACTTTGGCGCGAGCGCCGGGCGGGCAGATGCGAGGCGATGCTGTGTCATTGTCGACGAGTGGCAACAAAGCAGCTGCTCGCCCACCGCCGCGGTCCCTTCGAGCCAGCAGCAAAGTGCAAACGTTATTCATTTACAGGCCCTTAACGATCAGATTTTCTATGTCTGCTTCTTGCGGTACTCCGCTTTTGAGACGGAAAACTGCTTCTCGATTTTTTCACGGAAAACGGGACCGGAGTTGTATGTGCAGAACGGATACAGATGGCCGTCAGGTGCGGAATAGTTGATGACACAGCGCTTGACCCGTTCCACTTCGTAATTGTAGGAGTCCATGAAATGCATACCGGCCACCATGAGGGTTTTGTACGTGTAGGTACCGTCATTGTTACCACGGCCGGCTTTTTTGTCGAGCAGCCCCTCGATAGTCTGCCCGAGCTTCGCCAGCGTCAACCCTTCCGGTGCCTTGCTCGGATCGAAATGCTTGTTAGCACTGCTGAACAAGCTGAACTTGCTTAGGTTGTTGTATAAAGACTTGAAGGTGGTTTTGTTCCGGAGTTTTTCCGCTTGATTATGGATATCTTCGAACAACCCCTTGATGTTAAGGAAACGGGTGACCGGTGTCGGCTTCCTGTCCTTGTCTACGAAGAAATAGGTCCCAAGTCCACAGAGCGGATGGCAGGAAACCATGACATTGTCCTCGTTCCTCAAAGCCTGTATCAGCTCGGTAATCGGGGTTGTGCAGGACAACGGAAACCAGTCCTCCTTCGTTGTGTAACCAAGTTCGTTAACCCTGTTCGCTAAATCGGACAGCGTGAAACGCATTTTCTCGCGCTCAGCCTCATCAATCCGACCGGTAATGGACACGGGCTGGAAACTGATGCCGGAACAAACGTCAATGGTATCGAGAGCAAACTGGACGATTTTCGGAACCTGGTCGTCATTAACACCACCTACGATGGTAGGAACATAGACGATCTTAAGGCCAGCCTTGCGGACGTTCTCGATGGCCTTCATCTTGACTTCCAGAAGGTTTTTTCGGCCGCGGATCTTCTCGTAGATGTCGGGGTCGACGCCGTCAAACTGTAGGTAGAGAGTGTGAAGCCCGGCTTCCCGGGATCTTTCCGCAAAGGCAGGATCCTCGGCAAACTTTAAGCCGTTGGTGGCACACTGCACATGGGAAAATCCCATTTCGCCGGCCTTCTTCAGAATCAGGAACCAATCCGGGTGCAGCGTAGGCTCACCACCAGCGAACTGAACGACGCGACCAGAGACGGGACGGGAATCCCGAAGTGTCTGCAGCATCTGCACGATTTGCTCGTAGGACGGTTCGTAAATGTAATCCTGAACATTCGCGTTGGCAAAACAGATAGGGCAGGAAAGGTTGCAGCGGTTGGTCAAGTCCACGTTAGCCAACACCGTATGGCTGACGTGAAGATTGCACATTCCGCAATCTTCCGGGCATGACTTCGCGTCCACGATCGCGGGATTGGAAACTCCGCGCCCGACGTCACGGTTCCAGGCCATCATGCGGTGGTAGTACTCCGCGTCCGAAAGAAGGACCTCTTTGAAGAATCCATGCTCTGGACAGGTCTTCTCCATGATGATCTTGCCGTCCTTTTCAAGCACTTCAGCGTCCAGCTTCGTTGTGCATTCGGGGCAAAGAGAAGTGGTTCGGTAGGGCACCTCGATAGACACAGGATTGATGGGGGCACCAGTCAGGGTTTTTCGTTCGGACGGAGTCTTTTTAGTCATTAATCAATCTCCTAAGCTACCAATAATTACGCATTCCCAAACAGCGGAATATACCATGAACTATCTGCGAAGGAAGATAAAAAAACTAGCTTCAAATCTGTTTGAGCAGGTTTAAAATATGTGATGCTCAACCCGAAGTCTAGAAGACTCAAGCTTTAGTAAAAACTCGAAACCGTTATCATCATTCCATGATGGGAACGAGGCGTTTGCTGGCAAGCGATGATATGGACAATTCCAATTTTTCCACCGTTGTCTGGGAATGCGAGAAGGGATAGCGCCGAAGAGAGGAATTCGAATCCAGCGTGCCCGGCACTCGTGTTCAGAGTTGCCAGGAGATAAAGGGGTCAGCGAGACTGCGTCTCTGCCCCCGCTTTTTGCGGATGAAGGGTATCCACATTTTCAACATTTTGGATGTCTTCTT
>JAHFUH010000408.1:1708-2811 GCA_023265215.1 Acidobacteriota bacterium | reverse complement strand
TGTCTTTTTGAGCAAATAGGTTCAGAAATACTTTACTAAATTTGGACAGGTACAACAGAATTGGAGAACAAAAAGTGCCGGATGCCGTTGCCTGAATGGGAACGCTCCTTGCAAATGTTGATCAAACTCCAAAATTGTCATGTGAGCAAGGATGGAATTCTTGGCTAAGGAATTGGCTCTTTGGATGGTGCCGAAGGGGGGACTCGAACCCCCACGAGCTTAAGCCCACTAGACCCTGAACCTAGCGCGTCTGCCAATTCCGCCACTTCGGCTTTACCTGGGCTATCTTATGTGGCAGTGCTCTCCTTGTCAAGTCACGGCATGCCCTTGGCAGGCTGCATTTCAAAAATCGCTCTCGTCCAGGTTTTGGGAGACTCCGCCTGGAGTTTCTCAACGTTCACCCCAAGTGACTTTGCTTTGCTGAAAGCTGACGCCGCCTTTTCTTTCTCTCCCTGTGCCTGCTGCAGAAATCCCACAAGGAATTGAAGCATTCCATCCCTTGGGTGCAATTTGACCGCTTCTTCAACTATATTCCTCGCAGCAAAATATCTTCTTTGAAGGTGAAGCAATATCGCCATGTTCAACGCCGCCGTTGAATCGGAATTCGCCAGTTTTCTCGCCTCCAAAAGGGCACTAAATGCCAAATCATATTCTCCTTTGTGCATGTAGGCGATTCCGAGATTATTAAGCGCTTCAAAGGATCTGAAAGAGGCGACAACATGAGAAAGGTTTTGGATAGCCTTCGTTGGCAAATCCTCTTGCAGATAGCACGTTCCTCGCATGAACTCGCTTTCCGGGTTGTCATTTGCTTCGGTTTGCCCAAGATTCAAATGAGGCATTGCTTTCTGGCAGTTCCCTTTCTGGAAATAAATGCTTCCCAATTGCAGATGCGCCTCCCGGAAATCGTGGTACATTTCCACTGCCTTCAATAGTAGCGCAAGCCGACTGCTCTCATTGGACGCACTGAAACTCTCGATGAATAATGCATAGGCTTGGTTTGGAGCTTTGCGAGCCTTGAGTTGAAACTTCTCCCTTGAAAAAGACTTCTCCAGCCCCATGTTATTTAAAATTGTCCACGCCAGTTCATTTTCCATCTGTGGCAG
>JAHFUH010000408.1:0-1698 GCA_023265215.1 Acidobacteriota bacterium | reverse complement strand
CCGCATCATTTTTAAATTGAGAGCCTTCGCACTTATATTTAGATTCTGGCGCGTTCCTGCATAGGATCCCAATATGAGCAGGTTTGCGGAGGCGCGTTGTGCCGCCCGTATCATACTTGCATGGCTGAGCTGGGCACTGGGCGGTAGATCCAGGCTTTCTACGATCACTGCGACCTCTTTTTGATGGAGCACCGTCACGCCCCGGACCTCAAGTTGCTGCGCAATTGAATAGGCAATACCTGCGTTCAACCAGGATGAAGCATTTTCTTTTGTCGAGCCCTCAAAAGGAAAAACAATGATTCGAATTGATTCCGAAGCGTAACCAGCTCCATTCCACAAAAGCAGAATCAGAAACAGAATTGCCAGGCTCCTTGCCATTTTGATTCTCCAAGAACCACTGTTATGCATATCATGGTTGGAAATCTCTGGCAATAAAACTACATCTTCAGGATTTTTGAGTTGGTATCGGCTTTTCAATGAGAACTTGCAGATAATTATACCGACTCAAAAAACAACCCCGATACCGATAGTAAAAAGTTTGGCATACGCAGGAGTTGAGTTCAGCGCTATAATTTTGCGGGATTCATCAGTATCCCGTCAGATCGCTGACGACCTATAAATGCCGGACAGCTATTATTTGATATAGATCTCAGAATTGCTTTTGAACCTTCCTTCACACCCGGTGCTCCAATAATGCGCGGAGCCGAGAACATGGGTGAGCGAAAGGTCTTGATATGAGAATTGTTGGCTGGATGTGCATTGTTTTGGGCATCATCGGATTTACTTCTTCTGTTATGGCTGTGGAAACAGGAATGTGCCGGCTTCTTTCAATATCCAGCTCCGAAAAATTGATCCTTGTTTCTCAGATTCCCAGCAAGCACAAATATCTTCTGGACGCATCTTCCGCGAAAATAACGGTGAACGGGAAACCTGCAGAGTTCAAAGAACTTGACGTGTTTTCTATTATTCAGGTGAAATTCGAACTCCGGAAATCGACAAAAAGCGGGGTTGAATTGGACGGGTCGGCAAAAGAGATCAAGGTGAATCCCAGCGAAAATCAAAATAGCGTAAAGTAGAATGTCTTTTATTATCTATAAGATATGGCAATATATTTTTTGAGAAATATTGCTTCTCAGGTGTATTTTGATCCCATATAATCAAACATCTAGGTTCTCTCATCCGGGAGGGCTGAAAAGAGATTTGGGCCGGGCTTTACATGGCAACACAACTGCAATACGAGCTGAATTGGGAGACCGAAAGATACGCGCTGCTGAACACCCGAATCTGCGATCTAAAACTAGGCTTTGAGCAAACCCTTCTATATCGCTGTATTCACAAGCTTTATTCTGAATTGGAATACAAGAAGCTTTCCTTCAAGCCACTTTACTACTTCACCTGTGCCGGAGATGAGTGGGGTTGTCCCAATCGCGTGCCTATCATGGGAATTCCCTTTCATCAGGCAGACAACAGCCTCACAAAAATAGAAAAGGAAATGGGGTACACCACCTATGACCGGCGAGATCTGATGATCCTGCTTCGCCATGAAGCAGGTCACGCCATCAATTATGCGTACGAGCTTTATGATGAGCCGGAATGGCGCGAATATTTTGGCGATTTTTATACCAACTATCCCTCAAATTTCAGGTTTAAGTTTAACCCTTTCAGCCGAAGCTATGTCAAAAGCCAGGGAGAGCCAAA
>JAHFUH010000044.1:2414-17956 GCA_023265215.1 Acidobacteriota bacterium | reverse complement strand
CTCCCTGGCCCCGTAGTGCCGTGACTGCGCCTCCAGATAGCACAACCGGTGTGCCTGCGCTTGCGCCTCCGCCCCCCCCTAAGGAAACCACTCGTGTAGACAGGATCGGGGTTTTGCCCCCCTGAGGCTTCTTGGAGCCTTCATGTAGCGGGATCCTCACCTTGCGCGTCCCGCTTTCTAGAACAATATGATCTCCGGCGATGTCCGTTATCGTGTACCCCTGGTAAACATCCCCAATCCGTTTGGTCTGTGTGCGGTGGCCCAGCGCCTGTACTTGCGGGGAAGCGACAGGATCGATGATCGTGGCCATTTTCTGATTTTCGGAAATTGTTACCCCGACTAAAATCGGATTCTGTACAAGAGGCGGGGGTTCAGCCACAACAGGGACATCCACTTTGTCGTCCCGGGATCGATTTTCGGAAAATACATTTCTCTCCGAAATGCCTGAGAATTCCGCCGGGCTCAGGATCTTGGCCTTGGCCAATCCGGGCAGGACCGTTCCCTGTATCACCTTCTGTTTTGGATCCTTTACAAGCCGGATTTGCGACAAATTGTTATTCTTTCTGAAACGGAGGATTGAATTATTCAGTTGCCATCCCAACAATCCGGTTATTGAAAGCAACAACAAATTGATTGCAATCCATTTTTTGTTCATACTCGCCTCATTTGCAAAAGCTGAAATCCGGCTCACCAGTGTAGACGCGGCGTCTCGCCGCGTTCGTTTTGCCATTTATATGCACGCGGCGAGACGCCGCGTCTACACTGCCTCAACTGACCGCTATGTCCCCTGCTTCGGCGGCGCATTCAGGTATCCGGAGATTGTCAAACTCGATGAATTTTTCCTCTGGGTTGAGCCGGGTAAAGCCCTGGGGTCTCGGTAACTATTGCTGATCAAGAATTCATCAAGTGTTATGAATTTGTCATAGTTTTCAATGGCAGTTAAAAACTGTACCAATTGGTCCAGTACGCAGTTGGTTTGGATCTGAACCCTGACGCATATCAGCTTGTCTTCGATTTTTTTCTCGGCCAGCATATTCTTTTGAGTTATTTCAACTCCGGAACCATCGGCAAAATCCTTGAGTATCTTCTGAAGCTCGGCGCCTGCAACATTTGGATTGTCATTCGGCAGCAGACGGTTCATGTCGTTCTGAAACTGCTTTCTGTACAAATCCAGCTTCGCTTTGTAAAAGGCCTCTTGTCTCAGGGCATCGCGCTGCTTCTGGAGCATCTCCATTTTGAATTTCACTGTTTCCGAGAGTGAATCGCGGTTTGCCAGCAGCAACGTCAATCCGTATATAACCACAACCGCAACAACCACAACCGCGCCCATCCCAATATATCTTTTTTCCCTGGCGGTGATTTTCAAGGCGTTATCTCTCCACTTTCATTTCAAAGCTGAACTGGTCTTTGCCTGTCTGAGCGTTTTTGAATATCGGTCCTCTTTGTACGACATCTTTCAGGAGCGGTGATCTTTCCAATTTGGGAATCAGGTCGGTCGCGGAGTTGCTCAATCCGGCAATTTGAATTTTGCCGTCCTGATTGCTGTATGTAGTGATATAGGTATCCATCGGCAATATATTGGTGAGTTCCTGAAGTATCTCGAGATTCATATCTCTTTTCCCCAGGATTTTTTCTATCGAGGCAATTCTCTTATCCATCGTCTCCGTTTCATTCCGAAGCGCCTGGACCCTTGCAACAGGACCTTGAAGTTTTGCTATTTCCTGATCCAGCGTCCGAATCAGAATTCTCTGCTGCACCATCTGATGGAGAGCAAAGGCTAGCAAGAGAGCGATTACTGCAAGGCCGAGCAATGCGGCAGGGACATAAGCCCATCGCGTCTGCTGAACTCTCAGTTCTGGAGGAAGAAGGTTTATTTTGAGAACAGGACGCCGTGCCATGCCGGTATAGGCTAATCCAAGCGAAGAAGCTGCTTCCTGCAGGTATGGCTTGTTTTCCTCAGGGGTATCGCAGCCCAGATAGTTCTTCACCAGAGCGCATTCGGGAATAACAGCCGTCAGCTGTTCGTGCGCGGATTCCGAAAACTCTCCGGAAAGGACGATTTTTTCGATAAGGCCGTCCGGCCCGAGGCGGATTTTGGAAGCCGCCTCGTCAATCTCGAGCAAAATCAGATCCCCCCAACTTCGAATATTGTCTTTAGGGACTTCACGGGAATACGCGAGGATGCCCTTGTGCAGAGCCAGGATTTCCAGAGACGTGGGAGTGAGATCCGCCAACATGAAGGTTTTGTCCTGAAAATCTTTCCGATTCTGAAGAAAAATATTGGCCAGCGCCAGTCCGTTCGCGGTCACAATAGCCGGATTGATCCCGAGATCCCGCAAGAATTCGAGGTGTTCGTCAAGAACGGCTTTCCGGATCATTGCCAGCAGGATAACCAGCCTTTTTTGGGATTCCGGTCCTTTATTACCGATTAAGGCATAGTCATAATAAAACCTGTCTTCCTCGACAGGCTCCAGGGACTGCACCTGGTATTGAATGACCTGTTTGAGATTGTCCTCAACTTCGGCCGGAAGCTCCAGATGCCGAAGAACGAAATCCTTGCGGGGAATGCCAAGCACGATATTCTCTTTGCTGAGCCTGTTCGACTTGAAAAAGAGATTGATCTCCTGCCGCAAGTCCTGCTTGTTGCGCTGCCGGAAATCCGGAAAGCGTTTGAAACGAGTGAATGTTTGGCCGGAGTAATTGCTTTGAAGCGACGAAATCAGCAAGTCAGCGCCGCGCATTTCAATTCCGATGCCGGTTTTTAAATAGATCATGGGGTAGCGCCTTCATAATCAGAAACGTTTTCGTTCCAATACAGAATTCGATATCGTGTCTCGCTGGCCATATCGGGACAGTTGATTACAGCGCGCAATACACGCTGCACTTTTGAGTTCTCCGCGCGCGCGGACGCGGTAAGAGTATAAATGCCTGTCGCACCTACTGTGAGATATTGCCCAATGTTTCCAAGATTTACCGGAAGATCGCGCGTGATTTCCGATATGTCCTTGAACGGCTTGGTAAGGCGCCTTTTATATATCGACTGCGCTGCTTCCGGAGATAATCCGGGAATCGACTGGAGCACGGGAAGAGGAGCGTAATTAACGTTTATCTGCGTTATGTTCGAGTAGGTAGTAAAGTACCGGGAAAGGCCATACCTGGTGATTACCGAACCATCGGAAGATCGCTCCGGGTGGCCGTAAAAATAGTCCGGCGTGATGCCTCTCACGAGTAGAAGCTCTTCCAGCGTATCGAATGATTTATTTTTTGCTTTGTAAGGAGGATTTAGGCCTTGATAGTAAGTGTCCTCTGCGCCATTCGTGCGGGGGGTTGTGTCCGCATCACGCCAGTCGATGATCGAATCGACGATAATATCGGCGTCATTCTTGGGAATCCCTATGACTTCAGTCAGCGCTCGAAGCTGCTCCTCTTGAACCCTGTTCAGGGCTATTTTCCCGGAGTTGTCCTGGATGTCGACGTGATAAGCTGCCCCGCCAAAATTGCCAGTTACGCTGCCAAGATCTATTGGGTCCGGTGTGTCCTGATCCGCCTGCTGCTGGCTGGAGGGAATCAATCGTTTCTGGATGATCTGGTAAATAGTCGCCATTATGCCTGCGCGGGCGGCATAATAAGAACTCTCCAGCGATTGTGAGTTGCGCGCGGCGGCTACTTCAACAAAACTCTCTTTCGAGAAGCTGAGCGCAATAACCGCAAGAGCTACGAAAATCCAGAGAATAGCAATCAGGATCACGCCGCCTTCAGGTATCAGTGGATAGTCTTCAGCCTTTAAGTTCCCCATCGGGGATGGTCGAAATCCCTCGCCTTCGAGTCGAGAGTTGTTCAATCTGCAACCTGCAGTTCTTGTACTGCACTGCGGACTGCCGGTGAAGGACTGTTGATCGAAGACCAATGACTGCCGGCTGAAAACTGTCATTACATCCCTCTATTGCCCACGCGCCCACTGGAACTGACAACTGAGGCTTGAATTGGTATGACTATCTGACGATTCACTGTATTCCCTCTGGAATCCCGCCAATTCATCTCCATGGATAGGGCCACTGGCAAACGCCCGCTATCCATCCCACTCCATTCCTTTACCCACTGCGCAGGGGTTTCGGTGTTTCCCGGGTCGTAATATTCGAACGAACAACTGGAAATATTGTCCAAGACGGACGTTATTTTCTCCTGAGTTGCCAGGCTTTCTTGATCCGGGACCTGGCCGAGATAACGAGATTCTTTTTCTACTAATGAGTAAGCGCCATTGGAACCTTCAGAAATTTCATAAGTAACCAGCGTAAGCCCAGGGCTGTCCTGAAACAGAAGAGAGTTCACGCTTACAAACTGAAAACTGTTTTCCGTGCCGTTAAAAAGCGGGTAAGGAACACCCCCAACCGTTGGATCCGGCTGCACGATCAAATTGTAAGCAGAACCGATTTGTTTCCTGACCAGGGTCATGCTGCTGCGATTGCGTTGATTCGTGTCGATGTATTGTGTTCCCTTGGCCCACCCCCTTATGCTGATACTCAGCACGCCCCAAAGGCCGGCTGCAATCATGACCATGAGAGTCACCGCAATAATAATTTCCAGCAGCGTAAATCCCTGGTCGGACCGACGCGGCCCCTCTGTATTAAGGCGTTTCATTATGGAATCCTCGACGGCTGACTAGTCGTTTGAACCTTCACCAGCTTTAGTGTTTGCAACCGACAATCGGGCTTAATGGATTCCGGTCCGGTCGTTTCGACCGTGTAAGACATCAATTTTGGCATGCCCAACGATATGGTCGTAGCCGAGCTGGTCTGCGTCTGCTTGTCCAGTTCGGTGTAATCCTCCACGCGCACAGTCCAGCTGGTCCCGTCCTGAAAACTTCCTGAATTTGAGGTGGGTCCCAGAATGGACGAATCGATAAGAGCCGATTCCATAACCGACTCCGCGTGCTCGATGGATCGCGTCCTCAATTGAACCTTGCGAATGTTGCGCAAGGACCCGGATATCAGCGACAGAGTCACCGTTGATGCAATAGCCAAAATAGCCATAGCGATCAGGACTTCGAAAAGTGTAAATCCCCCCACCGTGGAAAAAGGTTTTGCTTTGGGCCGATCCGGTTTGCTCCAATTAGGCCGCATCTTTTCACCGGCACGCATCACTGGGCATTCTCCACTGAACCGAGTTCCATGCGCGCGCCCCCCGTCATTGGATCCGTAACAACTCTGAGCCAGGCGCCCTTTTCGTTCTGCAAAAGCACTTCGGCGCTGTCGCAACTTCCATTGGGGAGAAAGCGAACGATCATTCCGCTGTCCGTCACTATTTCATTTCCCCCAAGCGCAATGCGCTGAATTCTTACGTCCGCCGGCAAAGAATACGTCCGGGCGCCGTCCCCCAAATAATCGGTTAGAATCAGCTTTTGCTTTTCCCTGTCTACCGCTACCTTTATTCCAATCTGCTCAGTAACGGCTTTCTCTCTCGCATAGCGGAAGGTATTCATGATGTCGCGCCCTGTCGCTCTGAGGCGTAGAGCAGTGGAGCCCCGCGACAAGGACGGATAGGCCACTGCCAGTACCATCGTAATTATTACGAGGACCAGAATCAGTTCCAGCAGCGTGAATCCGCTGTCGCGAGGGCTTTTCATGATCATTTCACTTCCAACTGACAATATCGTCGTCGCCGCCGTCAACACCATCAGGCCCCAGTGAAAACAAATCGTAATCTCCGTGCATTCCCGGGTAACGGTATTGATAAGGTTTTCCCCATGGATCATTGGGCAGCTCTTTCTGAAGATATGGCCCGTTCCACGCTTCAATTCCAGGATTCTGAGCCAGTGATTCCAAAGTGTCCGGGTAGCGTCCCACATCCAGCAAATACATCTGCAGGGCGCCGCCGAGCTCTATTATCTGCATCTTTGCAGCCTGGGATTTGCTCTGTCCAATGTGACGGGTGTATTTGTATCCAACGATGCCTGCAAGCAGGGCGAGAATCACCATGACAACGATGAGCTCAATAAGCGAAAAGCCCTTCTCCGACTTTCTATCCATCAGGTTAATTTTCATAATCTCCTCCCCGCCATGCGTGCTTTGAATAGTACATAGTCATTCGTTACATTGGCACGTCATTAATGCTGAAGACCGCCACCAGCATCGAAACCACAATTGTCCCGATGATAATTCCCATGACGAGAATCAATGCCGGTTCGAAAAATGCAATAAGGTTCTTGATGCTGTTGCGCACCTCGACATCGTAAACATCCGCGACCTGAACCAGCATGCTGTCGAGTTTTCCAGATTCCTCTCCGACTTCAATCAAGTGCATTGCCAAAGGAGGGAAAACGCCGCTATGTTTCATCGGCTGCGCGATTCCTTCCCCTTTCTTGATTCCGTTGCGAATGGGTTCAATGGTTGTGGCAATACTCCGGTTCCCGATAATGTCGCGAACAATAGTCATCGCTTGAAGCAGAGGGACTCCTCCGTGGAGCAGAGTTCCCAAAGTTCTCGAAAAACGCGCGACTTCAACTTTACGCAGAACAACGCCAACCAGAGGAATCTTTAAGAGCAGCCTGTCGGATTTCAGGCGGCCCTGCTCGCTTTCCCGGAATCGCTTGACGTAAAGGCCGACAACCAGGAACACAAGGAGGATAAGCCACCAGAAGCCCGAAATCGCGTCGCTTAGAAACTGAAGGATCATCATCGGCAGCGGTACCGGCACTTTCATTTCCTGAAAAATCGCGGCAAATTTCGGGACCACGAAGAGCGTTAGAACGGTTACGCTTAAAATTCCCACAATGGCCAGCAATGCAGGGTATATCATCGCGCCGATGATATACGATTGCAGTTCCTCGCTCGTGACAAGAAAACTGGAAAGGCGGCTGAGTATTTCCTCCAGCGCACCGCCGGCTTCACCCGCTTTGATCATGCTCACATAAACTTTGGGAAATACCGCAGGGAATTTGCCCAGAGCTTCTGAAAACGATTTGCCCCCTTTGACTTCTTTCAATACTTCCTGGATCACCTCGCCCATTGCCTTGCTTTCGGCAAGCTGGGCAAGAATGGCCAGGCTGCGATCGAGCGGGAATCCTGATTTCACCAGCGTGTGAAGTTCTTGCGTAAAAATCAGCAGATCTTTCCGGCGGACCTGCTTCTTTTTCCGGGGCCACTCAAATTCACGCGTGAAAATGGACGGACGGGCAGCGGAGCCGATTTTTACCGGCAGGAGTCCCAATTCCTGAAGTTTCACGATGACGGTGCCGTCATCCGAAGCCTCCATGGTTCCTTCAACTATCTTCCCTTCCAGCGTGCTTGCGCGGTATTTATAGGACGCCATAAATCGCTTTACCTATTTCCAAAAACTCACCGCAGAGAACGCAGAGAATTAATATATTTATTCTCTGCGCCTCTGCGGTGAAGAATCCTGTGCACCTGCCTACAGGCATCAAGACTCCTGTGTGACCCGAAGTACTTCGGCAATGCTTGAAGCGCCCTGGCGCACTTTCAACCAGCCGTCGTCCCGTAGCGGGCGCATGCCATTTTCTATTGCCTTTTTCCGGATCTGGTTTGAATCAGCCTTGCCCACAGTCAATTTTCGAATGTCGTCATTGATCGGCATCAGTTCGTAAATTCCCACTCTTCCTACGAATCCGGTATTGCCGCAATGTTCACACCCGGTACCTTCAAAAAAGCGATCGGGCCCATTCCTCGCTTCGCCGCGGCTGAATCCGATCTCGTCCAACATTTCCGCGACCGGGAAGACTTCCTTTTTGCATGAAGGGCAAATTACCCGGATGAGTCGCTGAGCCAAAACCCCCAGAAGAGATGAAGCGATCAGGTAATCCTCGGCTCCCATGTCGATGAGACGGGTGATTGCGCTCGGGGCGTCGTTCGTGTGCAGGGTGGAAAAAACGAGATGCCCGGTTAAGGCGGCGCGAATTGCGATTTCTGCTGTTTCCAGGTCGCGAATTTCCCCGATCATGATGACGTCGGGATCCTGCCGGACAATGTGCCGCAGCCCGGATGCGAAAGTCAAACCGATCTGGGGATTGGCATGAATTTGATTGACTCCGTCAATCTGATATTCGACAGGGTCTTCGATCGTAATGATCTTTTTGTCCGGGAGATTGATCGTGCTGAGCGCGCTGTAGAGCGTCGTTGTTTTGCCGCTGCCTGTCGGGCCTGTAACCAGCAGGATTCCGTGAGGACGGCGGATGAGAGATTCGAATTCCTGAAGCGAATCTTCCGGGAAGCCCAACTTCCGGATGTCGTAAAGGTTTGTATTGCTTTTGTCCAGGATGCGCATGACGACGCTTTCGCCATACAGGGTCGGAAGAGTGGACACGCGCAAATCGATATCTTTCCCCAAAACTTTCAGCTTGATTCTTCCGTCCTGAGGCAGGCGTCTTTCCGCAATATTTAGCTTGGACATGATTTTTACGCGACTGATCAGAGCGGCCTTGAGTTTCTTGGGTGGAGATTCGACATCGTGCAGAATGCCGTCTATCCTATAGCGCACTTTCAGATCTTTTTCGAAAGGCTCGATGTGGATATCGCTCGCCCGGTTTTCGATTGCCTTGGAAATGATCAGATTTACCAGTCTGATTACGGGCGCCTCGGAAGCCAGATCCTTTAATTGTTCGATGTCCTCGATTTCGTCCGCAAGGTTTTCGATGTTTCCCTCATCGATTCCCTCGATGATCCGCCCAAATGTGCTGGCTGACGAGCCGTAAAATTTTTCCAGAACATCCATTATCTCGCTTTCGGCGCCCAGCAATACCCGGATCTGATACCCGGTCGCCTGCCGAACGGAATCCACTGTGGCACTATCCATGGGATCGGTCATTGCCAAAGTAAGAACGCCGTTTTCCAAGGCTACCGGGACCAATTTGCACTGCTTCATGAACCGGAAGGTTAGAACATTTTCCAGTACCGGGACTTCGGGATAATCCGTGCCCGAAATTGCAGGGATGCTGATGTGTTCGGATACCACGGCCAGGCAATCTCTTTCGGAAATATAGCCGAGGTCGACCAAAAGCTTTCCCAGCTTTTCGCGAGACTCGGCTTGGAGATTCAGGGCCGTCCGCAGTTCCTCTTCATCAATAAGACCGCGTTCCAGGAATACTTGTCCGATGAGCTTTTTTGATTTGAGAGCCTCGACTTTAATACTCAATGATTTTCATCCTCTGTTTGAATTCCTTAAGACGATCGTACTTGTGACCGAGTTCATCCAGATCCTTTTTTGGGGCGCTGAGCAGGATTGTTTTATTTTCACTTGGCTCATCCGGGAAATTGCGATCTTCGAAGTAGGCGATAATCGTGACCGTGTCCCTTTTCCGGAGCTGCCGCAAGATCTCCCCGTTGTCCTGAAGCACCCAAATCAACTTTTCCTTAAGCTCTTCAATGCGCCGCTTTTTCAGCTCGGGGGTAATTTCCTCACGGGTTCGGAATTGGCCGAACGGCGTGCTGATCACGGCAGTATGAATATTTATAGTAAAGTTGAAGACGATTCCATACCCCTCCAGATAGGCCCCTTTAGCCGTATGAACTACTGCAAACGGGCTCGAACTGAAGGTACTGGCGATCACTTTATTAATAACCGACTCAAACTGCAAGATTTCCCTATTTGCAGCGGCATAGTCCACTTTTGTATTCTCATTGTCGCCGTCGGGTTTTTTGCCGGATGCCTGCGCGGCAATCGACTGTCCAAGGATCCAGACAATGAAAACAGCGGCAGCCAGGAGCCTGTCCGAGTAAATGCGGCCCCTCCCAATACTCGGACAGGCTCCCGGGTATTTGTTCGAAGTTGCCTTGATCGCTCTAACTTTTTCCACGATGTCTCGCGAGCCTCAAAAAATTAGTTTTTATTCTTTGCGAATTGGCCGCGAATAAAGCGCAAATCCATCAAGCGGTCCTGTTCTACCGTATCCAGCATTTTTTGCATCATCAGAAAATTGGTTTCGCTCGTGCGATATTCGCTATCATCCAAAGCCCGTTTCACGATGTTGCGAAATTCGGCCTTGGTGTAATAGTCTCTCTCAACCTGGCGTCCCGGGAAAAGCCTTGCGCTGAAAGAAAACCCGTCTTTGTTCAATGAAATCTGCGTGTTTGCAAGCGCAAGAAGCGTGATTAGCGCCATCGCCGCTATTGCGGCATAGCGCCAGGACAGCCGGCGCACAGGACGCGGCCGGAAAGCTTCAAGCCCGGCAGTCGCGAGATTTTTCAGAGGGGATTCATCCTTCCAGAGCTGAAGGTATTCGCGAGTTTTTTTCAACTCATCCAGCTCCTTACGGCAATTAGAACAGGTGCGCAAATGCTCGCGCAATTCCGTGCCTGTTTGTGAATTGCCGGCTTCATCGTAAACCAGATCAATAAATCCTTCCTGAATCTCGTCACAGCGCATACAAGTACTTCCTTAGTAATCGGTTGTTTTGCCCAAAAACGACACAAATTATTCTAATTGCTAATCTTCGATCCTAATTCCCATTCTCTTCACGTTGTGTTGCACTTCGCGGAGGCCGTGATATAAGCGCGATTTTGCCGTGGAAAGAGGGCAATCCATAACTTTTGCCATTTCATCCAGGCTCAAGCCCAAATACTCCTTCAGGATTATAGCGGTCCGGTGGGTTTCCGGGATGCCTGCCAGTACTTTTTGAATGAGATCAACCGTTTCCAACGGGTCCTGGGTCCCGGGGGAGGAAGCGGCTGGAACCAAATAACTATTGTCCCCGGTCTGATCCATGACAGGATCGACCAGGGTAACATCGGAAACGCGGGATCGTCGCCGGGCGCGGCAGTGATTCAGCGCGATCTGGTACAGCCAGGTAGAAAAGCTTCCCGGTGCCCGCAAGCTCCGTATGGACTTAAAAACAGAGAGAAATGTTTCCTGCACGACATCCTGGGCATCCTCCCGGTTGTTCAGCATGCGCCAGGCAAGATTGTAAATTCTCCTTTCCCAATGTCGGACGATTCGGCTGAAAGCCTCTTCCTCTCCACTGAGAAATTTCCGGACCGCCTCCTCCGTGTCTGCCATCAGGGCATTCCTCGATAACGGAGGTCGTGATTATGGATGTGGTTGTCTGGTGGAAAGTCTAAACAAAATGACAAATTACGAGTTACGAAGGACGGATTTAACGCGCAATGCTTATTGTTTTCAATTCGTAACTCGTAACTTGTCATTCGTCATTTTCATTATTTGGCGAAAACTAGAGTTCTGTACGGTAATTGGGAGCTTCTTTTGTGACCAGGACGTCATGGACATGACTTTCCTTAAGCCCAAAAGATGTAATACGTATGAATCGGGCTTGGGTTTGCAATTCTTCGATATTCTTGCAGCCGCAGTAACCCATGCCGGCCCGTAAACCTCCTGTTAGCTGCGGGATCATGACTTCAACGCTCCCCTTATAAGGAACCATTCCCTCGACTCCTTCGGGAACCAATTTTCCTTCGAAGAAAGCGCCTTCCTGGCCATAGCGATCCCGGCTGCCTGCCTTCATAGCTTCCAGAGAACCCATTCCACGGTACACTTTATAGCTCCGGTTTTGATAGAGAACAGCTTCGCCAGGGCTTTCATCGGTTCCGGCAAACAGGGATCCGATCATGACGCAGTCCCCTCCGGCGGCAATTGCTTTCGCAATATCTCCCGAAAATTTGATTCCGCCGTCTGCGATAATCGGGATGCCGGCCCGGTGGGCTGCTTTGGAGCAATCCATTATGGCCGTGATTTGTGGAACTCCCGATCCGCTTACAACCCTGGTCGTGCAGATCGATCCCGGTCCCATCCCGACTTTGACGGCGTCGGCTCCCGCCTTTGCCAAAGCCTGCGCGCCCTCTTCGGTAGCCACGTTTCCCGCTATCAGATCGGTTTCCGGGAGTTTGCGCTTCACTTGTTTGATGGCCTCCAGAACTCTTGTCGAATGGCCGTGGGCTGTGTCGACTACAAGCACGTCGACTCCGGCTTTGCAAAGGGCTGTAGCCCTTTCGACAAAATCGCCGGTGGCGCCGATGGCTGCGCCCACCCTTAGCCTGCCCAAAGCGTCTTTGCAGGCATTGGGATAGGCGATCTTCTTCTGGATATCCTTAACTGTGATTAGTCCTTTCAACCGGTACTTGCTGTCCACGACGGGAAGCTTCTCTACGCGATGGCGGTGGAGTATGCTCTCAGCCTCCTCCAGCGTGGTTCCGACAGGAACGGTAATCAGATTCTCTTTAGTCATCAAATCCGAAATCTTGATATTCAAACGTGTTTCGAATCTGAGATCTCGGTTGGTCAGAATTCCGACAAGCTTTCCGTTGGACGTAATAGGCAATCCGGAAATCCGGTATCTCTTCATCACTTCCATGGCTTCATGTATTTTTTGGTCGGGGGACATTGTGATCGGATTCACGATCATCCCGCTTTCCGATCGCTTAACCCTATCTACTTCGTCAGCCTGCGCTTCAATGGTCATGTTCTTATGAATAACGCCCATTCCGCCTTGCTGCGCCATGGCTATTGCCATCCGGGAATCTGTCACTGTGTCCATGGCCGCGCTCAGCAGAGGAATGTTCAACGGGATATTCCTTGTGAGCCGGGTCCGTATTTCCACCTCGGATGGGAGCACATCGCTTTTTGCAGGCTCCAGCAGAACGTCGTCAAAAGTAAGCGCTTCTCGGATTATAGAGTCTCTAACCATAATGCCCTCAAAAACTATCTTATTTTAATAAAAGTTTCCGGATTCCAAGTTTCCGGTTTCCAGTTCAAAACCTTCAGCATTAAACGTGCACTAACTCTGATTGCTTCAACCGGAAACTGGAAACTTGGAATCCTTCCGTTTTTATGCTCCGTGGCATTTCTTGAATTTTTTGCCGCTGCCGCACGGACAAGGGTCGTTTCTGCCGACCTTGGATGCTTCCCGCTTGGAGGGCCCGGCGAGAGCCGACTCTCCGGCACTGTAGACCAGGTTTTGCTCCCTGGATTTACGGCGCGCTTCTTCGCGTTCTCTTTCCTTTTCCCGGGCGTCCTGTTCTTCTTTGCTGGTCGGTTCGAAAATGTAAAGATACCGGATAGTCTCCTCTTCCATCCTCGTCCTGAGATCCTCGAACATGTTGAAGCTTTCTTTTTTATATTCGATCAGAGGATCTCGCTGGCCATAACCTCGAAGCCCAATGCCTTCTTTCAGGTGGTCGAGGGACCACAGGTGGTCTTTCCACTGCATATCCAGCACTTGCAGCATGATCATCCGTTCCTGAAAACGCATGTATTCCGATCCGAATCTTTTTTCTTTTTCCTCGTAAATGTTTCGAACGGATCCGGGCAGCTTATCCCCAATCTCCTCATAGGTTGTAGCCTTAAAATCGATTCCGAGTTGCGCGATATCGATCCCGAACTGGTTGCCCACCCTGACTCGCAGACCCTCCATGTCCCAGGTGTCCGCAGGTTTTTCCCGGGGAGTGTATTGATCCATCATGTCGAGCACGATGTCATTTGCGAGTTCCTGGATATATTCCCTCTGGTCAGCCCCTTCCAGGAGATCCCGCCGGATCGCGTAAGTTGCCTCGCGCTGTTTATTCATAACATCATCGTACTCAAGCAGATGTTTGCGGATTTCAAAATTGCGCGCTTCAACCTGCTTCTGAGCTCTTTCGATCTGGCGGGTTATGAGTTTGCTTTCGATCGGAATTCCTTCTTCCATTCCCAGCGATTGCATAATTCCCGAAATTCGGTCGCTTGCAAAAATCCGCATGAGATCGTCTTCCAGGGAAAGATAAAACCGTGAAGAGCCGGGATCTCCCTGCCTGCCGGAGCGTCCGCGCAACTGGTTGTCTATGCGGCGCGATTCGTGCCGTTCTGTTCCCAGGATGTGCAGCCCCCCCAAGGAGACGATTTCGTTGTGCTCTTTCTGGCAGACGTCGATCCAGTGCTTCTTGGTGTGGGCGTATTCTTCTTTGGGCATCGTAGCAGCATCCGATCCCTTTTCACGCAAAGTCTGCAGGGTTAAAGCATCGGGGTTGCCGCCCAGGAGAATATCGGTGCCGCGTCCCGCCATATTGGTTGCGATGGTTACCGCGTTCTTCCGCCCTGCCTGTGCGACAATCTCTGCTTCCTTGGCGTGATATTTGGCGTTTAAGACCACGTGTGGAATGCCCTGCCGCTTCAGTAAAACGCTCAGCTTCTCCGATTTCTCGATGGAGATGGTGCCCACAAGCACGGGTTGGCCTTTTTCATGCAGTTCTTTAATTTCATTGACTACGGCGGTGTGCTTCTCGCGTTCGGTGCGGTAAATAACGTCGGGATATTCGACGCGGATGAGTTCCTGGTTTGTCGGGATGATATTCACTTCGAGTTTGTAGATCTTATAGAATTCTTCCGCTTCTGTTTCCGCAGTTCCGGTCATACCTGACAGCTTCTTATACATGCGGAAATAATTCTGGAAAGTGATTGTGGCGAGCGTCTGGTTCTCTCTCTCGATTTTTACGTTTTCTTTGGCTTCCAGAGCTTGATGCAGCCCGTCACTGTAACGGCGCCCGGGCATAAGTCTTCCTGTAAACTCGTCCACAATGACCACTTCGCCGTCTTTCACCATGTAATCGACGTCTCTTTTGAAGAGAAGGTGAGCTTTCAGCGCCTGGTCTACGTGATGAACCCATTCCATGTTTTGAGGTTCATACAGATTCCCGACGGCCAGGAGCTTTTCCGCCTTTTCTCCTCCCTCCTCTGTCAGGTGGACCGTCCGAGCTTTTTCGTCGATTTGATAATCGATATCCCGCTTCAGTCTTGGGACAACCCGGTCGACCTTGTAGTACTTGTCCGTGGATTCTTCCGCCGGTCCCGAAATGATGAGAGGAGTTCTCGCTTCGTCGATGAGAATCGAGTCCACCTCGTCGACAATCGCGTAATGGAATTCCCGCTGGACACAATCGACAATATCGTACTTCATGTTGTCGCGGAGGTAATCGAATCCCAGTTCGTTATTGGTGCCGTAAGTTATGTCGGCGGCGTAAGCGGCCTTCCGTTCCTCATCGGTCAGGGGATGTTGTACGCATCCCACGGTGAGGCCGAGAGCCCGATAAATTTTGCCCATCCACTCGGCGTCACGGCCGGCCAAATAGTCGTTGACCGTCACGATGTGAACGCCCTTGCCTCCCAAGGCGTTAAGATAAGCTGGGAGAGTAGCGACCAGCGTTTTTCCTTCCCCCGTTTTCATCTCCGCTATGCGTCCCCGGTGCAAGATGGTACCGCCGATTAGCTGGACATCGAAATGACGCATATTCACGGTTCTTTTGGATATTTCCCGCACGGTGGCAAATGCTTCAGGAAGCAAATCGTCCAGAGGTTCTCCATTGCCGAGGCGCTCGCGGAATTTGGGCGTCAGCTCTGCCAATTCCAGATCGGAGCGACGCGCCATCTCAGGCTCCAGCTCATTTATTCTTTGGACCAAAGGAGCTATTTGTTTCAGGTCCCGCTCGTTTTTATTGCCAAAGATTTTCGTGATAAGTGTGCTGAACATTGGAGATTGTCTCCGGCCGGGGGTATAAATGGGGTAATCTAACAGATAGGGGCATACTAGTCAATTACCGCAAAACGGGTTC
>JAHFUH010000044.1:0-2314 GCA_023265215.1 Acidobacteriota bacterium | reverse complement strand
TAAACCCCAAACCGGGAACCCGGGAGGCTTATTAACCTTGACATCAAATCGGGGCTGTCTGATCTTATGTCCATGATAGAGGCTATTAGAATTGCAGTCGCTGAAAGCCTTGAACTAAAAAAGGAATTTTTCGGCGCAAACGAAATGCTCATTGCCCAAGTGGCGCGGGAGATCTGCATTGCGCTGGAGAATGGGAACAAGGTGCTTTTATATGGGAACGGCGGCAGTGCCGCTGATTCCCAGCATATTGCCGCGGAATGGGTCGGCAGATTCCAGCGGGAGCGGCGGCCCCTGCCCGCAATTGCGCTGACCACCGACACATCCATTTTGACGGCGGTCGGGAACGACTACGGATTTGACCAGATATTCGTCAGGCAGGTGCGCGCTTTGGGCCGGAAAGGGGATATCTCCATAGGTATCTCGACGAGCGGCAATTCACCGAATGTGCTCGTTGCCACAGAAGCGGCTCGGGAATTAGGCATGGTAACTGTGGGTTTGACGGGCGGCGATGGCGGCAAACTGGGCGCTAAAGTCCAATACCACCTTAATGTTCCGCACAAATCCTCGGCACGCGTACAGGAAATCCACATTATGATAGGCCATATCTTGTGTGCCCTGGCGGATGAGAATATGAAAGGACTTTGATTCTGCATGTCCAGGTATGGAGTCAAACTTTTTGATCTTAACCGCGTTCAAAGCTATCCATTAAAAAGCCGTTCAAGCAAAGTCGAAGTTGGTGCTTTCTGCCGTCCCCACGTGAAGGGCGGTGCCCTCTCCGAATTCCTGAAAAGCCTCCCCGCTATCCTAGGGGCTCAAAAGCTCAAAGATCTCGCACAGGCGATTGTCAGCGCTCGAGCCAACGGGCGTAGCATCCTATGGGGTATGGGCGGGCATGTCCTTAAAGTGGGGTTGGCCCCTGTTATTATCGATCTGATAGACAAAGGTTTTGTCTCTTCCATCGCCATGAATGGATCTTGCCTGGTTCACGATTTTGAAATAGCAGTGATCGGTTCCACAAGTGAAGATGTTGAGGTTCAGATCCAAACAGGGGCTTTTGGAATGGCCGAAGAGACAGGCTATGGCATCAATCAAGCTATTAAAGAGGGTGTGAAAGATGGGTTGGGCATAGGGGAGTCTTTGGGACGTCATCTCCTGAAATTGGAACCTGAATTTGGGCAATACAGTCTGCTCCTGCAGGCATATCTTCGTAAGATACCTGTTACTGTTCACGTTACAGTCGGCGCCGACATAATCCACAATCACCCTAACGTTTCACCTCCCGATATAGGGGAAGGGAGTCATCGCGATTTTCGCCTTTTTGCCTCGATGGTTGCCGGACTAAATGAAGGAGGAGTCTATCTGAATTGTGGATCAGCGGTGACTCTGCCCGAGGTTTTTCTCAAATGCGTCACTCTTGTGCGCAACAGCGGTCAGCAATTGAGGGATTTCACAACCGCCAATTTGGACTTTATCCAGCACTACCGCCCCTCAGAAAACGTCATCAAAAGGCCGGTCGCAAATGGAGGCCGTGGGATTGCACTGACCGGCCATCATGAGATCATGATTCCTTTGCTCGCCGCCTCGCTCATAGAACTCATTGACGATTGACGATTGCAATCCCCGCTTTGCTTTTTGCTCACATCAAGTTACTTTCCCCGCTACGAATTAAGCAATCGAGGCTGGATTATTAAGGCGTATGTGTGCAATCGTCAATCGGAAATGCTGTTACTGTTTCGGGCTGGTCCAGAAGAGAGCATCTTTCATGAATTTGATGAATCGCTCATCATTGCGTATGCGATCGAAGTCGGGCTGCCGTTGAATCGCATTGAGATCGGAAAATCCATCCTTCAGCGCTTGTTCGAGGGATTCGATCGCTTTGGGTGCATTCCCGGCCATAGCGTAAATGCGGGCAAAAAGAAACGCCTTATCTTTTGAAAAGCTGTTCTCGCCTGCGATCGACATGCTGATGGCGGTGCTTTTGGTAAGGATATCCGGATTCAAAGCCAATCCCTTGCGCCATTCGATCAGGGCTTCGTTGATTTTCTTTCTTTCAAAATACAACGAGCCCAGATTCATGTGGAAGGTTGCTTCTTTGGCATCCATACGAATGGCTTTTTTAAAGTGCTTCTCGGCTTTCTTAAATTCTCTGCGGGCGAAAAATGCGGAACCAAGATTATTGACTGAATTGGCATACTTCGAGTTCAGCCGGATGGAGTGCTTGAAAGCGGCGATCCCCTCATCGTAGTACTTCAACTGGGAATACGCAATCCCAAGGCGATTCCACATAAGGTCGTCATTGGGATTCAAACGGCTG
>JAHFUH010000407.1 GCA_023265215.1 Acidobacteriota bacterium | reverse complement strand
GGACGGGCAATGGGAGACCGGCCACCGAAGTATTTGAATTCTCCAGAGACCAAGCTCTATAATAAGAGCCGAAACCTATACGGTCTGAGCTTCTCCAGGGAGGCAATCAGGACTCAGGATCAAGCAATCCTGGTCGAGGGATATATGGATTTCATAATCCCTTTCCAGTATGGGGTGCAGAATGTGGTCGCCTCGCTGGGTACAAGTCTTACGCCGCAGCAGGTGGATCTGTTGGGCCGTTATACCCGAGAGGTTATAGTGAGCTATGATCCGGATTCGGCGGGCGTTGCGGCGACCCAAAGGTCTTTGGACCTTTTTTTGGAGGGAGATTTTAAAGTAAGGGTTCTGCGGCTTCCGGCAGGGCAGGATCCGGACGTTTTTGTTCGCAACTCGGGTCCGGAGGAATACCGGAAGCGGGCGCAAAATTCCCTCCCTTATCTGGAATTTGTGCTTGAAGCAGCCATTCAGAATCAGGGCTCATTGGACGACCCCAAGAAAAAGGTTCAAGCTATGAACGCCGTTCTGCCATATCTGGCAAGACTGCCCAATGCAGTGGAGCGGTCGGATTACGTTTTCAGATTTGCCCGGAGACTGGATATCGAAGACCAGCAGTTGCTTGCAGAAATGAGGCGCGCCGCACAACAGAAAAAAGTGCGCTTGGCCGAGGAACCCATTGCCTCTGCCACATGCATGAAATATGCGGAAAAAAGGCTTCTCCAGCTCCTGTTGAGCAATATCGATCTGCAGCATCAAATCCTGCCTCTTTGTTCGATGCAGGATTTCGAAGGGCTGGCGACCGTCCGATTATTTTTATTGTTGCTGGAAGGATTTGAAAACAACCGGTTAGGCGACTATGAGAGTTTTAATCGTCAGCTGGCGGGCGAGCCGGAGCAAGCTCTGCTGGCCCAGCTGCAGATTGAAGAAGTGCCCGAGACCCCTTCAAGGGATACAGCGGAAAGTTTTTTAAATGCTTTACGATCAATGAGGCTGGCTTCTTATAAGCAGAAAATCCTGGCTAAAATCGCTGAAGCAGCGGAACGAAAAGATGAGGAATTGCTCAACCAGCTTTTCGAACAGCGTGTTTTAGTGGATCGAGAATTAGTCAGCCTATCCAGGAAATAGCAGGAAAGGAGACATCGGTCTTGTCTATCGAGGAAAAGTATGACGAAGTGAAAGAGCTGATCCTTATGGGTAAGGAAAGAGGCTACCTTCTGTACGATGAAGTGAACGACCTCTTGCCCGAAGGAATCTGCTCTTCCGATGAACTGGACAGCATTTTTTCCCTTTTTGGATCGGCCGGCATCGAAGTCATCGACACGGAGCAGAAATTTCAAGACGACAGCAAGAGAGACGACAAAAGGGAAGAAGGCGCCGGGGAGGAAAGCGAGTTCGATTTCGGCGCCCTCAACTTGGACAAGACCAATGATCCGGTCCGCCTGTACCTCAGGGAAATGGGAACGGTGCCGCTGCTGAGCCGCGAAGGCGAAGTTGAAATCGCCAAACGCGTGGAACACGGGCAGAGAGTGATTTTGAAAGCGCTTTCCCGCTCTCCTTTGGTTGTACGGGAAATTCTCAGCATCGGAGACCAGCTCAAAAAGAAGCAGTTGTCGATTCGCGATCTCGTTTCCTTCAATGAAGACGAGGTGACGGATGAACGCCTGGAGGAAAGGGCGAACGGCATCATCGAAGTCATCGAAAGCATTCGCAAGCACGAAAAATCCGCTCACAAGATTCGAGTGAAGCTGACGCGCTGCCGCAAGGGCTCCCGTCTTTACAAAAAGCATCTTTCAATGCTGGCCCGCTATCGCATCCCGATTGCCTGGAAAGTCCGGGCTCTCGAACTCAGCAATGCCCAGCATGACAAGCTCATCGGCATCATCAAGAGGACTGTCGACAAGGTGGTGGGCCTCGAACGCGAGATCCACAAACTAAGCAGGAGTCTCGAAGGCCCTCGCCGGATTGAAGATTCCAAGGGCATAAAGAAAAGAACGAAGCAGATCGAAATTGAGCTGAAGCAGATTGAAGCCGATGCCTTTGCGAGCGTTTCCGAACTCAAGCGCACTCTGGCAACCATCCGGTCCGGAGAACTGGAATCTGATATCGCAAAGAAGGAACTGGTGGAAGCAAACCTGCGCCTGGTCGTTTCCATCGCCAAGAAATACACCAACAGGGGACTGCAATTCCTGGATCTGATCCAGGAAGGAAACATCGGGCTCATGAAGGCGGTCGACAAGTTCGAGTACCGCAGAGGCTATAAATTTTCAACTTACGCCACCTGGTGGATCCGGCAGGCGATCACCCGGGCGATTGCAGACCAGGCCCGCACAATCCGAATCCCCGTGCACATGATCGAAACCATCAACAAGCTGATCCGCACATCGCGCAGCCTGGTTCAGGAATATGGGCGTGAACCCACCAGCGACGAAATCGCAAAAAAGATGGATTTCCCGGTCAGCAAGGTGCGGAAGATTCTCAAAATCGCCCAGGAGCCCATCAGCCTTGAAACGCCTATCGGGGAAGAAGAGGACAGCCATCTGGGCGACTTCATCGAAGACCGAGGCGTGATTTCCCCTGCAGAAGCCGTCATCAACATCAATCTTAAGGAACAGACGGAGTCCGTGCTGAAAACCCTGACCCCGCGCGAGGAACAGGTTATTAAAATGAGGTTCGGATTGGGTGACGGCAGCGAGCATACGCTGGAAGAAGTGGGGCAGCGGTTTTCCGTAACGCGCGAGAGAATCCGCCAGATAGAAGCGAAAGCTCTGCGAAAGCTGCGGCATCCGTCGCGCAGCCGGCAGCTGATGGCTTTTCTGGAAGGATCTGCCGTCCGCGATTAGCGTTTTTGCCTTTGAGTCTTTGAGTTGTTTTATAATTCTCGAAGACTTGCACCTTTCGGAATCGGAAATTACCGTGGCATTTCGTATCGAGATCGGACTGAAGCGAGGCGTCCGAGACGCCCGCGCCCGCTCCATTATCGCCAGGACTCGGCGGTATTTTCACCTTCCAGTGGAATCATGCCAGACCAGGGACGTGTACAAGGTCGATGTCGCGCTCTCATCAAAGAAGCTGCGCGAAATCAAAAATTCTTTTGCCGACCCTGTCATTTCGCGATCCGCACTGGGCCGGATGTCTCCGCCTTCATTTGACTGGCTGGTGGAGGTTGGTTTCAAGCCCGGTGTGACAGACAACGTCGGCGCCACTGCGCGGGCAGTCGTACAGGACCTGCTGGAGCGCCCGCTCGACCTGCAGGAGTCCGTTTATACGTCTATTCAATATTTCTTCCGGGCTGCCGGGCTTGCGCGCCACGATGTCGAGAGAATTGCCCGTGACCTGCTGGCCAATTCTCTTATCCACACGATTCAAGTTTTCTCATCCGGGGAATGGGCGGATGCCCTTGTGGATGAGAATGTGCCTGCCATAAGGGAGAATGCCGATATCCGGGTGGGCTCCTATGACCTGAGCGGGCCCGATTCGGAGTTGATGCGCATCAGCAGCGAAGGAATCCTGTCACTGAGTCTCGATGAAATGCACTCGATCCGGGATTATTTCGCTTCCGATCCGGCAAAAAACTCCCGGTCCTCTCTCGGCCTGCCGGAGCAGCCGACCGATGTGGAGCTTGAATGCATTGCTCAGACATGGTCGGAACACTGCAAACACAAAATATTCGCCGGGCGCGTCCGTTATACGGATGAGTTCGGGCGCGAGGAATGGATCGACTCGCTGTTCAAGACCTTTATCCGGGGAGCGACCGAGCGGATAGGTAAAGAGAGGGACTGGCTGGTGTCGGTGTTCAGCGACAATGCCGGGATAATCCGGTTCAATGACCGATACGATATTGCATATAAAGTCGAGACTCACAACTCTCCATCGGCACTCGATCCTTACGGCGGCGCCATCACGGGGATTGTCGGCGTCAATCGGGATCCCATGGGGACCGGCATGGGTTGCGAGATGCTCTGCAACGTGTGGGGCTACTGCCTCGGATCCCCCTTTTATGACGGGGATCTGCCCGAGGGCCTCATGCATCCCCGCCGAATCCGGGATGGCGTTCACCAGGGAGTCATCGATGGAGGCAATCAGAGCGGCATCCCCTGGGTGCGCGGATTCGAAAGATTCGACGAACGTTACATTGGAAAGCCGCTTGTCTATTGCGGGACCGTTGGCCGTATTCCTCATCAGCTGCAGGAGCGCCCTTCCGGAAGGAAAGAAATTTTTCCCGGCGATGTCATTGTCATGTGCGGAGGCCGCATCGGCAAAGATGGAATCCACGGCGCAACATTTTCGTCCGAGGAATTGCGCAAGGAATCTCCCGCGCAGGCTGTACAGATCGGGGACCCCATCACCCAGCGCAAAATGTACGAGTTTCTCATGGAGGCGCGCGACCTCGGCCTGTACCGGGCGATCACCGACAACGGCGCCGGGGGGCTGAGTTCCTCGATTGGAGAAATGAGCCGGCTGAGTGGAGGCGCAGATCTCGATCTGGCGAAAGCTCCGTTGAAATATGAGGGGCTGCAGCCCTGGGAAATTTTTCTCTCCGAGGCGCAGGAGAGAATGTCGCTCGCGGTGCCGCCTGAAAAGCTGGAAGAATTTCTGGCTCTCGCGGCGCGCCGGGAGGTGGAAGCAACCGGGCTTGGGGCTTTCACCGACAGCGGTGCATTAATTGTGAGGCATGGAAACAGAGTTGTTGCGCGGCTCGACTTGGATTTCCTGCACGAAGGCGGTCCCCGCATGACGTTGGAAGCGCGCTGGCAGCCGCCGCAAAGATCCTCCCCCAGGATGCCACGCAGGGGATCCAGAAATCGCCTGTTCCTGGAACTGCTCGGCTCCTTGAACGTTTGCTCCCGTGAGTTCAGGTCCCGGCAGTACGACGGCGAGGTCAAGGGGTTGAGCGTGATCAAACCGTTTGTCGGCGTGAATAGCGACGTCCCGAGTGATGCCACCGTCATGCTGGTTGAACATGGCTGCCGCGAAGGCATCATACTGGCGGAAGGAATTAACCCTTTCTATTCAGACCTCGACACCTATCCCATGATGGCCGGCGTCATCGATGAGGCGGTGCGGCGCGTAATCAGCGTGGGAGGACGGATGGAGCGGATCGCAGGGCTCGACAATTTCTGCTGGCCCGATCCTGTGCTGTCGGAAAAAACTCCGGACGGGCCATATAAAATGGCCCAGCTGGTGCGGGCAAACAAGGCTCTCTATGACGTTTCGACCGCATACGGCGTGCCGGTAATTTCCGGCAAGGACAGCATGAAGAACGATTCGGTACGGGGAGGACGAAAAATCTCAATTCCCCCCACAGTCCTTTTTTCCACCATCGGAAAAATGGACGACATCGGGTGCGCGGTGACGATGTACTTTAAAAATGCGGGCGACTCCGTTTATGTTGTGGGTGCCACCAAAAATGAATTGGGAGCATCGGAGTTCT
>JAHFUH010000406.1 GCA_023265215.1 Acidobacteriota bacterium | reverse complement strand
TAATCCTGGTATGAAAACAAAGAGTGGATGGTGTCGCCGTAAGTCCGGATGGCAGCGTGCCGCATCTCTCCGTGCTCGTCAGACAGCGTATGAGGATTTACCGCTGCCTGTGCTCCAAAAGACAAAGCCAGCTCAAATGATTGATCGGCGTTCTCAACCTCAAAAGCTATGTCGCGCACGCCGTCTCCATGCCTCCGGACGTGCTCGCTCATGATTCCCTCGGGGAGAAGCGGCGCCGAAAATACAAATCTTGCGGCGCCCTGTCTTAACATATAGGATGTTGCATCTCGCCGGCCTGTTTCCAGTCCCGCGTATGCCTCCATGGAGAAGCCGAATGATCGGTGATAGAAGTAGGCCGCCTGCTTGGCATTCCCCACAATAAATTCAATGTGATGCAATTTCTTGAGCTCTAGAGGATTTTCATCCATACCCCTGTCCCTTTCATTTTGCGTGCTCGTGGGCAATCCGCTGAATAGCATCGATTGCATCCGGGTTTTCCAGAGCGGAGATATTGCCCAAGTCCTGGTTCAGATAGGCGCTGCGTATGACGCGGCGCATGACTTTGGCATTGCGAGTGTGCGGCAAAGCGGGAACCAGGAAAATATTTTTAGGACGCAGCGGTTTGCCAAGCGCAGTCGCCACCAGTTGCTGAAGATCGGCGCAAAGATCGGCGTCGAATCCGGTCTCCGGAACAGGCACGCAAAAGGCAACAGCCACGCTGCCTTTGAATGCGTCAGGAACGCCTATTACGGCAGCTTCGGCGATATTCGGATGCGAGACGAGGATCGATTCGATCTCGGCGGGGCCGACGCGTTTGCCGGCAATTTTAAGCGTATCGTCGCTCCGCCCCAATATGTACCAGTGGCCGTCCTCATCGATCTGAGCCCAATCTCCATGACGCCAGATGCCGGGCCACTGCGACCAGTATGTTTGGACATAGCGCTCCGGATCTCTCCAGAATCCTCGCGCCATTCCGATCCAGGGCTGGCGAATGACCAACTCCCCGACACCATTCCTGAGGCTGCACCCATTCTCGTCGACAACGTCTGCCGCGATGCCGGGACAAGGACCGCTGAAGGAACAGGGTTTTATCGGAGTGAGCGGATTTCCCATCAAAATTCCCCCGGATATTTCCGTGCCGCCGGAGTAGTTGATGATCGGCAGTTTTCCGCCGCCAACTTTTTCGAACAGCCACAGCCATGGATCCGGATTCCAGGGTTCTCCTGTGGAGGCCAATATCCGCAAATGCGACAGGTCGTGCTGCATGCGGGGCTCTGATTCCCGGGAAGACATTGCCCGCACAAGAGTCGGCGAGATTCCCAGGATGCCAACGCGATGGCGCGCGCAGACTTCCCAAAGCCGGTCGTAGCTGGGGTAATCCGGCGCACCGTCATAAAGCACAATAGTCGCGCCCAGCAACGTAGCGCCGTATATAAGCCACGGCCCCATCATCCACCCGATATCGGTGACCCAGGCGATGCGATCCCCCGGGCGGACATCCGTGCCGAATGCCATATCCTGGGCTGCTTTTATAGGAAATCCGCAATGAGAGTGAAGGATGCCTTTAGGCTGGCCGGTAGTGCCGGAACTATAGAGAACAATCAAAGGATCCTCGGCTGCCGTTGCCTCGGCCTGGCCGGCTTCGGCTCCGGATGTGCGCCCAAGATTGAGAAGGTCATCCCAGCTGATATCCTTGCTGCTGTGCTTAGGCAATGGGATGCCCATTCGTTGGACGACAATTATTTTGGCCATGTCCGGGCATTTTTCTGCCGCGGAGGCTGCGATTTCGTATGCTGGTATCGCGGCCCCGCGGCGTGGAAAGGAATCGCAGGTGAAGAGAGCCCTGGCGCCGACATCACGAATCCGCGATTCGATGGCGGTGGGACCATAACCGGAAAAAAGCGGCACGGCTATCGCGCCGATGCGGGCAATGGCAAGAAGCGCCACAACAGTTTCCGGAATCATCGGCAGGCAAAGGCCAATGGCATCACCGCGGCCCAGGCCCGAAGCACGCAAGCCGGCCGCGCAGTATTCAACTGCTTCCAATAGCTCGGCATAAGTCAGGATTCGCGATGCTCCCCCCTCTCCTTCCCAAAGAACTGCGGGTGCATCCATCTGCGGAGTATTGATGCGTCGATCCAGGCAATTTAGGGTGATGTTCAGCATTCCTCCGACACACCATCGCGCCCAGGGCAGTCCGCGGGAGAGGTCCAGAACCTGCTCGTAAGGCTTTTCGAATCGGATATCCAGAAATTTCAGGACCTGTTTGGTAAACCAGGGAATATCCTCGATCGAGCGCTGATAAAGCTCCTTATAGGAATCCAGACCGCAGAATTTTACAAAACTTGCCAGGCGAGATTGATCGAGAGCAGCTTTATCAGGTTCCCAGGCGAAATTCTGCATATCGATAGCGTAGGCCATAGGCCGTGAATGAGGGGCATAGACATGATAACTCCATGAAATAGGGGACGCTACCCTATTTCCAAGAAAAGAAATTTGTTCCAATCTGCGGCAAAATCAACATACGAAGGTCCAGGAAAGTTAATACATTGCCTTTGAGCAGAAGCGCAGGTTGGCTTCACGGGGAGAGTATTTCGAAAAAAACTGTGACCTATTTTTCCTAGCGACTGCCTACGGACCAAACCCGCATCAGACCTGGGCGGACTGGGTTGAGTGGACAATGGCGTCAATCCTGCCACGCGGGGATGCCGTTTCCGAATATCCTGTCTTTAGGGCATGCGCAAGAATTACTTGGCATTTTGCTGCCTGCCCTAGGCCGAAGGGGCGTCGCGGCGCCTTGCATCTGCCCGCCCGGCGCTCGCGCCAGAATGCCAAGTAATTCTCGCGCATGCCCTTAGCTTTATGATTCCCTTCCTGAGCGGGGGTGTAAGGCTGCCCGCCCGTCTAGGCGTCGATGATTTCCATGAGGCCTTCAACCACGTTTGCCATTTCTTCCGGCGTCGCCTTGCCGAGCCGGGAACCGATCCGCTCGACGGCAAGTGTGCGTATCTGGCCCATCTTGGCCCATGATTGCTTGGGAAGATCTTTGGATTGAAGCTCCAAGGTAAGAGGGAACCCGGCCCGCTGGGGCTGGCTTGTCAAGGCCACGGCAATTACTGTGCCGGAACGCTCGTTGAAAACGTCGTGACTGATAATCAGCACGGGACGTTTTCCCTCTTGCTCACTGCCTCGGACCGGATTCAGATCGGCCCAGCGAATTTCTCCCCTCAGTATTCGGGCCATTGCGCCACATCCTCCGTCAGTCCTTCCTCGGCGAGCGCCCGCTCGAAAACCGGATCGAGCTTTGCGCATTCCCTAGCCAGCCGCGTGCGCTGCACACGGGAGAGTTTCTCCTCAACCGCTTGTTCAATTGCCTGGCTGCGACTCGGGAACATGGCCTGCTCGACCAATTCATCCAGACGCTCAAGCGTTGCTTCTTCAAGGGTAATCGCGATCTTCGATTTCGGCATGTCTACCTCTAGGTATGATTATATGTCATACCCAGCTCCAGCGTCAATCGTCTCGCCTGCAGCTCGACTGGCCTGGCTGACCGGCAACGAGGCATTTTTTGTCCAAATATTTTTGCGTCCTCGCGTCCTCGCGTCTTTGCGCCCTTGCGTTAAGATTTATTTCCGGCCGCGTACCTCCACCGAGTAGAGCGCACGGTGAGCGAGGATATACAACGTGCGGCCGTTCTTGCCTCCAAAGATAATGTTGATCGGGCGCTGCGGCACGTCGATGCGCGCGACTTGTTTGCCGTCGGGCGTGAAGACAAAGATCTGCCCGTTCGCAACATAGATATTGCCATCCGGCCCGACCGCTACGCTCTCACCGCCGCGCTCGGCCAGTAACCGCAGGTTACTCAGGGCGCCATCCGCACCCACCACCGCGCTGTAAGTGCGATCCTCCGATGAGCTGGCGACGTAGATCCGGTCGCCGACGGCGGTGTTGAGGAAACCATACGTATCCAGGCTGTCGGAGAAGCGCCAGCCGGTGGCATCGGGCTGTCCTTGCTGGACAACAAGTCCGGCCGGCAGGAAGATGCTGCCGTCCGGGGACACATATTGCCTCTTCTTCGATGTGGCGACATCCTCGGTAAACATCTCAGTCAGCGTCTTGTATTGCATCGTCGAGAAATCGAGCTGGTTTCTGAACTCCCCGTTGTTCCAGTAATTGGCCGGCAGGATCGCTCGCGCATTCGGGCGCGGCTGCGTCGGCTGCGGCTTTAATACAGTGATATCCGCCGGAGAACCTGGACGGAAGGAGTACACGGTTCCCTCCGATCCCAAGGAGGAGAGCACCATCAGGTTGCCGGATCGATCAAAGGCAAGGTTCACCGCATCCAATGGATGATCGTTTTCGGTGATGAGCCCGTCAGTCGGCGACCAGCTGTAGATCCGGTTCTTATTGTGTTCGACGAAGTACAGCTTGCCGGAGCGATCCACAGCCGCGCCGGAGATTGAGAGGAAACCCTCTTCCAGTTTCCGAACCCTAGCGCCGGGTGCGAGCACTGCAGAGGCATCGGCGGGCGGGGGAACAGGCGGGTTTGCTGGAATATCCAGCACGGCAAACTCTCGTTCCCGCACTTCCAGGTGATGCGTCATGTCCTGGATTGAGTTCTCAAACGGGAACTTGCTCAAACGCAGGAACGTGTGGCAGCCGTCCTGATTGCAGAATCCGACTCCGCTCTCCGCATTGACATGCACGTTCCGGAAGCGAATGTTTCCGGAATTGTAGATGCGAACCGCCGCAGGGAAAGGCGCACGCGAGCGAGTCACCCGATAGCCATGATAGTTGGCAATGGTGATGTTCTTCGATGATTGGATTTCCAGGGACACCGCCTCGATGCTCTCGCCGGCTTCGCCCTCGGTCTGTGGTGCGCTGATATCCCAGTTCTCCACGCGATCCAGTTTGATCTCGGTACGGACATGGTGCTCGTTCGAAAGCTGATAAACATGGCCCGGGGTCTTGGTGTCGGAAACGTAGAAACCCGCCTGGGCGTAAGTATTCGGCGTCCAGATGTTGGCGAACGTTCCTCCTCCGCCGCCTGTTACCCACAAGCTGGGATACTGGCCGTCCCAACGCTTGCGCAGCTCGGGATCGGCCGTGCTGTTGTTGTTGGAAGCATTCCCGGGTCCACTACCATGGCCACCGAGAAACCGCACGTCGTTTATCATCGAATCGGCACCCGCGCGCCAGATCACGCCCGAGGCCCGGGCATTGACGCCGCCTGTGAAAAGTCCGAAACCGCTCAGGAGGTTTGTTCCGCTCGGGAGCGTTGAAATCATCGGCCGGGGTGCTCCAACAACTGCAAATGAGGGTGTGTCATCCGGAAGGTTAAGCTGCGCCATGAGGGGATGCAGCCCGATCATGACCGTGTCGGGTTTCAGCGTCAGCGTATCTTTGATGATGTAATGTCCGCTCGGGAAAT